>CASELB010000177.1 GCA_949288685.1 uncultured bacterium | reverse complement strand
TCCATCCCTATAATATCCTCATAGCTGAATATTCGATTGTCATTCATTACGTCATTGACGTATTCTCTTAAATTTTTCATCATCTTTGAAATCTCCTTAAAAAACATTACAACGGGGTAACAACGGTTTACATGTATAACTAATGTTATACATATTGTATTATGTTATTTTACTTTAGTCAATATCATTTTAAAGTACATCACAAAACACCGGCAATAAAGAAAATTCAATATACACAAAACACCAATATTTTTTTAATAACGATTTATTAATTTCTTGTCATAATTTGCCCTTAGCTGATTTACTGTTAATATATAGATATGGCACGGATACTTTTTATAACCGATTCAGATGAAAAAGAGAAAACAGTCAAATCTGCCCTTAAGGGATGGGAACTGCAGACTTCTGCTGATGAAATTAATATTGAAGATATTTTAAAAGTTGAAACACCTGACATTGTTTTACTCGACTGTGACATTCAAAAAATTGAGCCAAAAACCGTTATAAAAACCATAAAACATTATCCGGTTATATTAATTTTATATACCGGTGAAAATCCAGTAGGCAAAGATATTACAAGCCACGCAAACCTTATTATTTCCAAAGACGCTGACAAGAACATAATTTCTGCAATTGTAGAGGCAGGATTAAGAACCGGAACTTCGCTCCAAAAACTTGCAGACTCCAATCAGGAACTTGCCCGCAGCCTATATCAGCTAAACGTACTTTACAATACAAGTTCACAGCTTGCAGGCTCTCTTGATAAAGAAGAACTTATAAAAATTATGATTGAAGGAATTGATAAGTCATTAAATTTTGATATGGCTTGCGTTTTAATATTCCGCTCACCGCGGGAACCGGTACTTGTTATAAATTCTATATGTAATGTATCGGACAGACTTCTTGAAGCGCTTAAACTCCGTGCAATCTTAAGTTACAAATCCATAGTCGAAGACCCGCCGGTTGATATTAAAATAGGCAACCTTAAAATTGAAAAAACAGTGAAACATACTATAAAAGAATATGATTTTTCAGTTCTCAGATTTGACAGTATGTTTTCAAAAATCAGTTTTAATGATGATTTTTACGGGTTTGTGGAAATTTACCGCGAAAAACCGTTTAATACAGAGGATGCCACCTGTTTTCAAACTCTTGTCAGGCAGGTAAGTCTTCCAATAAGAAGCGCCTCCCTTTATCAGGAAATAAAAGAGACCAACAGGAAACTCGAAAAATTAGAGCGCTTAAAATCTGATTTTATTTCAATCGTCTCACACGAGTTAAGAACACCCCTTACGGCAATAAAAAACGCTATGGATATTATTTTAAGCGGGAAAGCGGGGGAATTAAGCGAAAATATCGAAAAATTTGTAACAATGGGAAAAAGAAATACCGTAAGATTATCAGGAATTATTAATGACCTTCTTGACATATCCAAGATTGAAGCGGGCAAAATGGATTTTAAATTTGCACTCATTAACATTAACCCTGTAATTGAATATGTAAAATCAAATTTAACAGAGATGGCGAAAGAAAAAAATCTGGAAATAAAATATACACCTATGACTGACGATGTAGAAATATTTGCGGATTCAAACAGACTGGAGCAGGTTTTAACAAATCTTGTCTCAAACGCAATAAAATTTACACCTGATTCCGGAGTGATAGAAATTTCCGCCCGCGTAATCAACGCCCGCGATATTCAATATGACCACTGTTTTGAGGAAGAAATAAAACAATTACGCGGCAATTACCTTCAAGTTTGTGTAGAGGATAAAGGTATAGGAATAGAACGAAAAGATTTAAATCACGTATTTGACAAGTTTGCACAAATAGAAAACCCGCTATCCCGTAAAGTCGGCGGCTCCGGGCTCGGGCTTCCGATTGCCAAACAGTTAATGGAAGCACATAACGGGGCTATCTGGTGCGACAGTGAAATTTCAAAGGGGTCACGATTTTATTTTGTTATTCCGATTGCAAATGATAAAAGTAATTTTGATATGATAAAAAAACAAATGATTGTTAAAGCAAAATCAAATACTTCAACACTTGCTATAGTAAATATATCCGGAAACAGCAATTTTATGGAATATTTGCTTAACACCGAGAATATTATCAACAAAGCGTTTTTACAAAATGCTCTTATCGAAAAAAACGATAATAATAAAACATCAATAACAATGTTAATGCCCGAAGGCGACAAACCATCGGCAGAATTTTTAAAAACAAAAATCTTATCGGCAGCAGAAGAGTACGAGCCAGGCGGAAATAAGTGTGATATAATGTACTCATACGAGATTGAAGGAGATTCTCATGAAAAAAATCCTCATAGTTGATGATGAACAGGATATCGTCGAAAGTTTAAAATTTGTGCTGGAAGTATCCGGTTATACCTGTTACTGCGCATATAACGGAGAAGACGGGCTTAAACTGGCAAAAGAACTTATGCCGGATTTGATTATACTTGATGTTATGATGCCAAAAATTAACGGATACAAAATAAGCAGACTTTTAAAGTACGACAACAAGTACAAAGATATTCCGATAATAATGCTTACAGCCCGTTCTCAGACGGAAGACAAGCTAATAGGTGAAGAAACCGGAGTAAATGAATATATTACAAAACCATTTGAACTTGACCAGATTGTTAAAAAGGTCGAAGAGTATATCGGGGAATAAATAAAAAGAAATAAACCTTTGAAAAATATAATTAATACTACAAACTAAAAGGTAATATGGAAGCAGTTACAAACAAAACTTTAGAAAAACTAAAATACGAACTCGTAAGAGACGGAATTGTCTCCTATGAAGTACTAGAGCAGGCAGATGAACTTGCAAATTCCCAAAATATTAATATCGGGCAGGCGTTAATCAATTCCGGTGTAATTGATGAAGTTAAACTTTTAAAGTTTCTTGAAACCAAACTCCATATTCCGTACGTTAATCTTGAGGATTATACTCCGGACACAAAGTGCTTTTCATTGATTAATTACGCGGATGCAAGACGATACAAAATAATTCCGCTTTTTAAAATAGAAGATGTTTTAACGGTTGCAATGGCAGACCCGCTTGACCTGTTTGCAATAGATAAAATCATAGAAACCGCAGAATGTTCAATTGAGCCGGTTATTGCATCGGAAACCGCAATTCAGAAAAAAATTGATGAATATTATAACGCAGCAGAAACAGTAAAAGAAATCTTTATAGATGAGAGCCAGAAAGGGTTTGACTGGCGTGAAGAACTGCACAAAGACAGCTCCGGCGAAGACCACATTCAAAGAATAATACGCGCCATTCTCAAACAGGCAATAATTGAAGGAATACATGAAATTTATTTTGAACAGTCCGATGAAGGACTTAGCGTATTCTTTAAACGCAACGGGGAAACAATTGAGCGCGGGCTTTTGCCGTCTTTCTTATCCGCCGCTTTTGTTGTTAAGCTCAAAACCCTTTCAAACCTCGACCCCACAGTGTGCGAAATTCCGCAGCTCGGGAAACTCTGCTTTAAAGTGGACGAAATAATGCTAACAGCAAGTATTTCTGCATTTCCTACAATTATGGGTGAAAGAATACTATTAAAAATATACAAGAAGCCAAAACCGCTGGAGGAGCTTATCCCCGATGAAAGTCAACGGCGTATAATTCAAATGGCGCTAGAACAACCCGGAATTATACTTGTTTGCGGTTCGCCGCTGAGCGGAAAAACTCATGTTATTTATTCCATACTTCTTGATATTGCAAAAGAAAACAAAAATGTCATGAGCATCGAGTCTATTGCTAAATACAATCTGCCCGATGTACATCAGTGCGAACTTAATGAAAATGTCGGTTTCAATATGGATAAAGCTCTAAGATTTATAGAATTTCAGCATCCTGATATTTTATACTTAGAAGGCGTTAAAACCAAAGAAGGAATAGAATTTTTGTCAGAATTATTTTATAACGATAAAACAGTTATTACTGAGTTTCTGGCAAACAGCATGACTGATTTAAGGCAAAAAATGAATTATATTGACTTTGAATCATTTAAATCATTAATTAGCTGTTTAGTGTTTATTCACTCACAAAACAGCATAGAAGTTTTTGATAAATCCACAATAAAAAAATACTTGGTATAATCCGGGACATAATCACAAATGGGAGATGAAGATAAACAGTTTGAGGCAACACCTCAGAAACTGGAAAAAGCACGAAAAGAAGGACAGGTTGTCAAATCAAGAGAAGTTGGCATAGCACTTTCGCTGCTTATAATGTTCTACATAATCAAAGGCATTGCCCCTTTTTTGTGGAACCAAATTAGCGGAATGTTTACTAATTTGTACGAACAGATACCAAATGCCCATATTTCTGATATAGGTATTTCCTATATTATGACCGTTACAATTGTGCCGTTTGCCTTAATTATTTTCCCTCTGCTCTTTATTGCGGCATTTGTTGCAATAATGTCTGACTTTATGCAGGTAGGTCCGCTGGTAACTGTTGCGCCGCTCGTTCCTAAACTTGATAAACTCAACCCGACAAAATATTTTAAAAATCTAATTAATCCCAAAACATTCTTTGAACTTTTTAAAAACATACTTAAAGTTGTTGTACTGGGCTTTGTAGGATGGATGGTATACAGAGACCATCTTGAAAGTATATTAATGCTTGCGGCAATCGATAACCAGTTTGCCATTATGATAGAGTTCGGTTCATTGATTGTAGAATTTGTATTCAAAGCCGGTATAGCGTTTCTAATCATTGCAGCCGCTGACTACGGGGTTACAAGATGGAAATTTTTGAAAGACCAGAAAATGTCGTTTAAAGAGATAAAAGATGAGTATAAAAACTCCGAAGGCGACCCGAATGTCAAAGCCGCACTAAGGCAGCGTCGTATGGCAATGTTGCAACGCGGAGCAATGGACAGCGTTCCTGACGCGGATTTTGTTGTCAGAAACCCTATCCACGTAGCTTGTGCGCTTAAATATGATGCAGAAACAATGCAGTCTCCTACGCTTATTGCAAAAGGAACAGAGCTTATTGCCAAACAAATTATAGAAATAGCAGAAAAACATCAGGTTCCTATTATCGACAACCCGCCTGTTGCAAGAGCACTTTTCAGACTTGTTGAAATCAATCAGGAAATCCCGCCGGAACTGTATAAAGCAGTTGCAGAAATCTTACTTTTTGTGTACGGCTTGAAAAATAATAAAAAACAAGGTAATATAGAGAAAAGTTAACTTTTAATTGGTTATGGAAAATAATTCTATATTAAAACAATACATCGGTGTTGTTCAGAGAGTAGCGAGAATTGAGCATAAGAGAGTGCCAAAACACATGCTTGAATACGAAGAGCTTGTAAGCATTGGCATTATTGCCGTTCAGGCTATGATTAAAAACAAAACACCGGAACAGCTCGCAAATTATAACGATGCTTATATGGGCACCGCTATTAAGTGGGCTATAAGAAATGAACTGCGGCACCGTTACAAATGGTACTCGGTTAAAACAAAAAACCAGAACGCTGATGAAGAAACTTACACAGAAGAAAGTGAAAACAGCGAAGACGATTCTACTGAATTTAACATTTCCCCGGGCAAAGTAAGAGAGGCCGTATACGAAACAATCCTGTCAATTGACGGACTTGCTGCAGCGGCATCTGATAATGCATCTCCTTTTGATTTTATAAAAGACCCGTCGGCAATGCCTGACGAAAAAGCAGAAATTGTAGAAATGTCACGACTTATCAAGGAAGCAATCGCAAAACTTCCCCCTAAAGAAAGAACTGTTGTTGAATATCGTTTTTACAGAAACATGCAGGCAAAAGATATTGCAACGGCAGTAGGACTTTCACCATCAAGAATTACAAGGATTGTTCAAGCATCACTGAATAATATAAGAGAATATTTAAAAGCCCACGGACGGGTAGACTATTAATTTTTGTAACAAAAATTCCCTGAATATTAAAGTTTCACAGAAAACAGCCGTTATAGAAAATATATAAACGGTAAAGATATGAGTGAATTTTCTTTTGGAAACGGAGCAAAATTTGACCTGTCCCATATAAAAGCCGGTATGGCGGTAGATGGGAATAATATTTTTCTGAAAAAATACGATAAAAATAATAACAGCGTTTTTGATGCCGCGGAAATAAATAATTTAAAATCTGATTTAGAAAAATACAGCGGCGGAGACAAAATTCTTGATGAAAATGAAAGTATTTCATTTTTTGCAAGTGTAATGAATATGTCCATATCAAGCGTAAAAGAGTTATTTAGCAAAAATAACAATAATATGGTATATGAGTCTTTTGAGTCTTTGTACACCGCACAAGCGTACGATAATGCCGCAAATAATATCCTCTCAAATGCACAAATGGGCATGCAAATATACTACAAAGCACAGGGGGGCAGTATAAGTCAAGCGTGGAATTCAATAAAAGAATTCTGGAATACAGAATATGCCGGTGATAAAGTATACAGACAACTTGCCGGCAACATGGCTTCAGGAATGCTTTTAAAAAAGGCGCAAGCCAACGGAGGAATTACTAAGAAAGATTATATAGAAACTAAGATTGAGTTTTTAAAAGTACTGCTCGGCGGAGAAAACTTAAAACCCGATGAAACAGCTATGATAGAAAAAGCTGTCGGTAAAATGACCGTAGGAGAATTAGAAGTACTGATAACAACTTTAAAAAACGCAGAAAACGGTGAATATCCGCAGCTTGTGGAGAATACATTAAAAGATTTAGCGTCAAAAGCCTTTACATCAAACGATGGCGACGGATTTTCCGTAATAAGCCCCAATTCTATTGACGGAATTTTACAGTCTGACACTGCCCTGGAACCGCTGTCTTTTGAACAGGTGTTTGAATTAGAACAGGGTGTGGAATTTGATGCGGATATGGTAAACAAATATGCGGAACAGGAACGGAAAGTAAAAATCCTTGTTTCCGTAAATAACAGAATTGCAGAATTAACAGGAAACCTGAATGAACCGCTGAAAAATCTGGAAGAATTAGACCACACAAACGCCCCACCTGAAAAAGCGGAACAGGCGTATAACGACTTAAGCAATCGAATTATAAAAACACTTGAAGACTTATACGGAACAAATGCCTGCGAAAAACTTAAAGAATACGGATACCCGAATGCCACAGTAAAAGACGGAATAATTGATTTCGGAGACAATAGCAACAAATATACGACTTTAGCAGAACTTGCACATAAAATTCAAAAAGATTTAAATTCAAAAATCCAAACTTCAATAGACGGCAAACCGCTGGAACAGTGTGAAAGAGAGCTTGGTGCAAGGTATGCAATGGCATACGGTGAGAAAAATGCGGTTGATTTAGCCGAGAAATTTCAAACAAGCCAGGATGCTGGAGTCGGCTATGCCAAAATACTTGTAACAGCAGCAGGAGCAGTACCGTGTATCATTAGCGGAGGAGCATTAATACCCATAGGAATCGGACTTGCAACAAGTGCATTCGGCGCGGCAGCGGTTTCTTATGCGGAAGCCTCAACAAAAGACGGCGGACTTACACCGAAAGACAGAGAAGCTATAAAATCGGAAATTTTAACAGGTCTGGCACTCACCGCAGCCGGCGGCGCAGTAGGTAAAACCTCAGCAGTAATCGGACAGGAACTTATGAAACAATGTCCCAAACTCATTGCCTACATAGGAGAGTACGGTTCTGACGCAGTAATGGGACTTCTAACTGATATGGCAATTACCGGAGAGGTTGATCTGCAAGGAGAAGGTATTGCACAATTAATTAATATCGCAACAGGTATTCATGCCGGGAAAAAAGCTAAAGTACATTCTGCTGAACCTACTGCCAGAATTAGTGAAAATCATAAATATAGTTTCTCAGATATATTTACACGCGACCTTTCATGGAATGAAGTTCATGATTATGTAACAAACCTTGCCGCCAAGCGCGGTTCAAATTTGAGCAGTGAGGAATTAAAAAGCATTTCGGAAGCACTGCATAAAATAAAAAAAGATAACAGCCCGCTATATCAGGATATTCAAAATTCGGGAATATTAAAACTCATTGAAGAAGGAAAAATAGGATTTGATGTACTACAAGATATTTGTGTAAACACAAGTAAAAATACACGGATGTCATCAGCGTTAATGGAAGATTGTAAGAAACTTAGCGCCGGTGAATCCATACTAAGGGAATACTCTTCCAATACCGATTTAAATCAGGTATTTAAAACCACACAAACCGGTGAAGTCGTAGAAGTCGGCTCACAACTATACATTAATGACGGCAAAAGCATGGTTAAAGTTAATATGACAAAAGAAAAATACCTGGAACTATTCCCGCCGTTTGAACGTTTTAATATAAATCAGAACAAAAACGCAAAATATGCAGGCAACTGCTGGTTTTTAGAGTCTGTTCACAATATGTACCAGAACCCGTCTACACGTATAAATATTCTAAAATTATTCAGACAGGAAGGTAACGATATTTATATCAAACTTCCGAACAGCAAGTATGAATACAAATTTCCAAACGGTGAAGTTCCCAGAAACAAACACGATAAAAAATATGCATTATCTAACAGTCCTAAATGGGTAAATATGCTTGAATATGCAGGAGCATTTGTCCGTATGGGCGAAGATAAACTCAATACTAAAACACTGCAAGATATGGGTGTATTATCACGAAACACTGACGGACAATACATAATAGACGTTTCAAATTACATGTACATGCAGAGACAGGGTGGTAGTAATACTGCACTGTTATACCATTTATACGGCGGAACACCGGAAGAAGGAGTAAGTCTCCTGACCGGCAACAACGTTAAGACTTCAAAATATTTTGTTGCCAAAACGGATGAAAACGGAGTTGTTAGCGGTGATGTTAAAAAAATGAAAAAAATCCACAGCCAAAAAATAAAACAGATTTTAGAAGAGCTTGAAGGGAAATCAAACATTTCAATAAACCTCGGATTTAACGGACACGCATACGCAATAACAAAGATTGAAAACGGAAGAGTGTACGTTCAAGATCCTTATAATACAAAATTAGAATCTTCATATACATTCGACGAAATTGCTGCCCGCTGTGACTGGATGTATGTATCAGAGTTTTCATAATTCTTCTCCCCCATACGTATGATATTTCGCGTTTTTAATTGAAATCAAAACTTTAAAAATGCTATTATGTAATGGGGAGAAGGTATTTTGTACGCATACAGTTACCGCACAGCAGAAAAAATAGACTATACGCGTGTCAAGAGGCGGCGTATTAACAGGCGTACCGTTGTAAAACATAAAGTTGTTAAAAAGCGCAACCCCATCTTAAACTTTTTATCACGTTCGCTCGCTCTTTCTGTCATTCTTGCAGTAGCGTATTTTGTATTACCACATGTATTCAACCGTCTGTACTATCAAACCTATATAAAACAAAATGTCAGGCTAACCCAGGAACAAAACGGGTTCATAGGAAAATCCGGCAGTATAATTGATTCAAAAGTCAATATCAGAGATTTAGCATTCCCTTTAACTTCAAAAGTTTATAATACATACTTTATGGGAGAATACTTTGTAACTCCGATAAACACAAAAAACCGTGAAATCTCTTCACTGTATCTAACCACCAAACTTGCTCCGCTTGAGTATAAGTTAAGAAATTTAATGAAATCATATCCGATGATTAAACCGGGAATATTTGTCTGGGAATATGACTCCGGCAATTACCTCGGAATAAACGAAAACGAAGTTTATCCGGCAGCAAGTATTATTAAAATCCCGGTTCTTGTAAGACTGTTTAAATCAATTGAAGCAAATCAGTTCACAATATATGATGAAATGTATTTAACTGATTATTACCGTTCATCCGGTTCAGGAGATTTGCAATACAAAGGCAGCGGGCTAAAACTAACAATAGATGAACTTGCCCACGATATGATAACAACTTCTGACAATACCGCAACAAATATGCTTATGTCTAAAATGGGCTCCATGGAAGATGTAAATGCCGGTTTAAGAGACTGGGGATTAAGCAGAACTCGTGTTAATAACTGGTTGCCTGATTTAGACGGTACAAATACAACAACTGCCATGGAAATGTCAAAACTCCTTTATAATCTCGATAATCCGGGATTTTTAAACGTTAACTCCAGGGAATATATTATTGATTATATGAGCCATGTTAAAAATAACAGACTCATACAGGCAGGAATTGACCCCAAAGCATTATTTATCCACAAAACAGGTGATATCGGCACAATGCTCGGGGATGCAGGGATAGTTTATGCCCCGAACGGAAAACGTTATATTGTTGTAATTCTGGCGAACAGACCCTTTAATCATCCGGCAGGGAAAGAGTTTATCCAGAAAGCCAGCAAAATCATTTATGATGATATTGTAAAATAAGCAGTCTGAACCCCATTTATCCGTAATAATTTATACCGGCTTCATTATTTCTCCTGAAAATATTTACTTGCCGGCAAATATAAGAACCCATTTAAGCCCCTTAACACGCTTATCATCAGCCGCTTCCTGATTTGTAGCAATCAAATGTTTAAGGACTTTTGCCGCTTTTATCAATCTGCGCTGATTTATGTATAGTTTTGTAAGGTTAACACTGTACATTATACTTTGCGGATATTCACTTACAAGAATTTCATACTGTTCAATTGCTTTTTTATAATCACGTTTTTTATAATAAATATTTGCAAGCAGCGCTGTCACACTGTTTTTGCTTCTAAACTCCTGCGCCTTTTGAGTGTAATACAACGCCTTATTCATATCGCCCGTTTCATAACAGATAACGGCAAAATCATAATAGATAATAAACTTTGTATTATTATCAACCGCATATTTAATAGCGCGTTTCAAACAATCCCGTGCTTTGTCATAATCCTTTGCAAATATAGCCGTCTGCGCTAAATCAATATACCCGTTTGGAAGTGAAGGAGCCTGTTTGATATAATTTTCCGCCTCTGTCACTTTGGTTTTATTTATTTCTTCAGGTTCTCCGTATATTACTTTAGGGTGGATACTGTATTCCGGTTTTCCTGATGTTATATCGGGTCTGATTTCATACAGAAGTTTCATTGTATTAATATCGCTCTCCGAAAGTTTTTTATACTCTTTTTTGCCGGCAACATTTGGAGAAGAAAGATATAAAACATCCTCAGGATGCCTGCTGTGTCCGAAAATACCGAGCGCATGCGCCGCTTCGTGAAGAGCGGTATTGTACACCTCTTCTTTTGTAAAATACTTGCCCTGATTATTTTTAGTATACATAGTAATTTTCATATTTTGCAGCGTATTACCGTCAAAGACAGGTTCAGTATTTGCAACAACATAGAGATTATGGTTATTTTTGTTCTCCTTATCAAGGTTTAATTCTTCAAATTCTATTGTAATATCAGGGTTCTTACTGTCCTCAAAAACAAATACCAATTTGTTGTCCGTAGCCCGCTGCCACTCCATAAGAGCACTTTCAACTTCGTTTATAAAGTACAGGTCTAAATCGTCGCGTTTTTTAATTCCTACTTTTATCGGACTTTTTCCCCAGCGTATAATTTTATCATTGTAAGGTATCAAATCTATATAATTAGGCTGATATTTTTCTGCAAACCTTTTTTCCAATGTATGCAAATATTCAATCGCTTTTGTCTGATAAATATCATAAATCCCGTCATCAATAAACGAAATCAATGCTTCCTGCGCATCGTAAGTTCCGTCAAGCCTGATTATAGTATCAAGAAACAGTTTTCTGTAATTATTGTCTGTAATATCACTTAAATAAGCGCTTTTTGCGAGTTTAAAGGCTTTTTCATCCCCGCCCGACACAAAAGCAGACTGCGCCTGCTTATAATCAAACTCCGCACGGTGTTCAAGATAAAAATAACCGCCCCACAACAGTACCAATACACCGACGATAATACTTACTCGCTTTATCACAAAAACCCTCTCCTTAAAATTCATATCCCTGTTAAATATTATATTTTAAGAATATAATAATAACAAGCAGATTATTAAAAACACGATAAAAAAAACCGGTGATATCACCACCGGTCAGGGTAAATGTATTAGAGTATTCATTAGGGGAATGATATTAATAGAAAATATGTCCGTATTTTTCGGAAGAATTCATAACTTCCAGTGCAAACAAAATAATTTTACCGTCATTCCTAAAATATTGGTAATGGGTTTTAGCCTTTTTCATACGGCTGTTCAGGGGTTCTGATTTTATTTTATCGTCCAGTAATCTTATAGCAAACATTGTTAAATCTTCTCCATAATTATTAATAAGTTTGTTTAATTGTTCGTCAGTTAATCGTACATTACCGTAACTCTTTATATCCTTTAAAGATACCTTTTTCCTCCTCGCATATTTTTTTCTCATTTTTAACCGGAATACCAACCTTTCTTATTAATTTTTTAACAACTTCTTTCATATAACATTTATAAGGCGCGTTTTTAAAATAGACATGAAACAAAAAACAAGCCTCGCATCTGCTCCCTATTTCATAACAATCAATTGCACTCTGTGTCCATTTTTCTTTTACACGCCCACGGTTTTGCAAAAAAATTCTTTCCATTATCTTAACTCTCTGATAATTGCAGCTGCATTCCGCAGAACAAATTTATCCGGCAAATTTCTAAAATACCTCTCCGCAATAAAACGCGCCTGAGTTCCTGTTATAAGATAGTTATCGGAAATTAAAATTTTCTCTGTTATATATCGCATAACAATTTGTGTTTTAATTTTCTTTATGCGTCTCTTTTTTGAATAGTATTTGTCGTTTATAAAAAAATATTTACAAAACGAAACACTTTTTGAAACCAAGTCTGGCAGGGGGTTTGACATATAAAGCAATTCTCCTTTCTAAAATATTATTTGACAATTATATAAAAATGTATTGACCTTTTGACAAGTATGTGTCATAATGGATTAGTACAAAGGTTTACATCAATATACATATTGTAAAACATTATTTGACCAAAGTCAAGTAGTTATTGTGAGGTATTATGAAAATTAAAGATTTAACAGCTCTTATAACCAGAAAAGCAGGAATTCCGGTCAACCAGTCAATGATTGCAGAAGTTCTTGGCGTTACAAGACAAACTATTAGTAACAGAATTAAAACAAATAGTGAATTAACAGTTTCTGAATTGAATAAACTTGAAGAAAGATTTTGTGTTGATTTACTGAGTTCAGCAGGCAGTGATTCTGTTAAAATCGATTATTATCAGGACGTCTTTGCAAGCTGCGGCGACGGAAATATTATTTTTTCCGAAGACAAAACCCAGGTTAGCGTTTCAAGGCTATTTATCAATAATTTTTCTTCAAAGAAAAAATATTCAATAATTAACGCATCCGGAAACAGCATGTCACCTTTTATAAATACCGGCGACAAACTCATAATCGAACACAAACAAGGTAACGAACAGGTTAATGACGATAAAATTTATGTATTCTGCTACAAAAATGAGTTTTTTGTAAAACGTTTGTCAAAAAATATTGATGAACTGATTGTCAAATCTGACAATGAAGATTACAGACCGCGCGTTATAAAAGACGAAGACTTGAACAACGTAACAATAATCGGCGAAGTTGTCGGGCTTATAAGGTCAGTTTAATTATTATTGCCTGTATTTGCCTTTTTAGTCCTGTAAACATTAATAAGGCTCAGGCAAAACATAATAACAACTATCGCACAAATATAAATAATATAATGCTTTATCGAACCGGCAAAATATGTCGCGACAGCCCCGCCGGCAATTGCCACAGAAGTCATTATTGCCGTAGTTTTCTTTTGTGAAAAACCTGCTTTTAAAAGTTTATGGTGAATATGCTCCGCATCCGCTACAAACGGGGATTTACCTTTTAAAATCCGTCTTAATGATGCAAATGTTATATCAATAATCGGAACAGCAAGCACTATAAAAGGAAGAAGAATAGCCAGTGCCGCCCCTTTCATAACTCCGGTAACAGATAAGGCTGCAAGCAGAAAACCTGAAAACAACGAGCCGGAATCCCCCATAAAGATACGCGCCGGATTAAAGTTGTAAGTAAGAAATGCCAGCATTGAGCCTGCCAGAATAAATGCAATCAATGCACTTATCGGATACCCCGGAGAAACCGCAAGGGCAATAAGTGCAAGAGTTATCGAATTTACGGTAATTACGGAACCCGCAAGCCCGTCCACACCGTCAATAAAGTTTATGGCGTTACTTATACCGACAATCCACAAAACCGTAATCGGATATGAAAGATACCCGAGCGGAATAGGATTATCTATCAGGTTAAATACAACATCAATTCTTACTCCTAGTAAATAAACCAGTGTTGCAATAAGTATTTGTATAACAAGTTTAAATTTAGCCGGCAGGTTATAAATATCATCAACAAGCCCGAGAAGAAACATCAGAGAACCGCCGAGAAGTATACCGGAAAGTAAACTGCCATAAGGATAATAACTTAACAGCACAAGGAATAAAAAAGTCGCCATTGTACTCATCCAGATTGCAATACCCCCAAGCCGCGATATCGGTATCTTATGGATTTTTCTTTCATTTGGCTCATCAACAAGTCCTTCTTTTTTGGAAAAATCTATTACAAAAGGAAGTATTAAAACCCCAAGAATATAAGAAATAATTGCACCAATAATATGAGACTCGTTTAATGATATAATAATTTTATTTTCCTCTTTCTGCTACTTTTATTGATAAAGCGGGTGTTTTTTACATAAATCAAGAGATTTTTCTCTTAAAGATTTTAGCACCGCTTCATTATCGGAATTTTTAATTGCCTCTGCAATTATTCCCGCAACTTCTCTCATATCCTCTTCTTTAAATCCTCTTGTTGTCGCAGCGGCAGCGCCAAGCCTGATACCGCTCGTGACAAAAGGACTTTGCGGATCATTCGGAACCGTGTTCTTATTAGCAGTAATACCCACTTCTTCAAGAACATTTGCCATATCTTTACCGGTTTTTCCCGTACCGCGCAGGTCAAGAGTCATAAGATGGTTTTCCGTCATACCGCCGACTATATTCATTCCGTTATCCAAAAGCCCTTGAGCAAGTGCTTTTGCATTTTTTACAATTTGTTTTGCATACTCTTTAAATTCAGGAGTTGAAGCCTCTAAAAGCGCAACCGCTTTCCCTGCTATAATATGCTCAAGCGGTCCGCCCTGCATACCCGGGAAAACAGCTTTATCAATGCCAGCCGCATGCTCCGCGTCACACATAATAATTCCGCCCCTTGGTCCGCGCAAAGTTTTATGAGTAGTTGTTGTTATAAACTGTGCATAACCCGCCGGATTCGGATGCACACCGCCTGCAACAAGTCCTGCAATATGCGCGATATCGGCAAGCAGGTACGCTCCGACTTCGTCTGCTATTTCTCTAAATCGTTTAAAATCAATAACTTTAGAATAATTGCTTGCACCGCAAATTATTAATTTCGGCTTATATTCTTTTGCCTTTTGAAGTACATCGTCATAATCAATTTCACCATTATCATTTACTCCGTAACTTTTTACATTAAAGTAAATTCCGGAAAAATTAACCGGTGAACCGTGACTTAAGTGTCCGCCATTTGATAAATCCATGCCAAGAACCGTATCACCGGGCTTAAGCAGATACATGAACACTGCCATATTTGCCTGTGCCCCGCTGTGCGGCTGAACATTGGCATGCGGCATATTAAACAGTTTCTTAGCACGCTCCTGTGCAAGTTCTTCTATTTTATCAACATTATCACAGCCGTTATAAAAGCGTTTATAAGGTTTGCCTTCAGCGTACTTATTTGTAAGAACCGAACCACAAGCCTCCATAACTGCAGGAGATGTAAAATTTTCACTTGCAATAAGTTCTATTGTCGTCTGCTGGCGTTTTAATTCCAAGTCAATATAATTAGCCACTTCCGGGTCTGTCTTCTTTAAGTATTCCAAATCCATAACATCCTCCTGCACTCCTTTTTGATTATAAGACAAAAAAGTACAGTATGCAATTTGTTAAGCAAAAAATAAAGTGACTAGTGAATCATTGGAATAACAAGTTTTTGACCAATAGAAAGAGCATTGGGATTAGCCATATTATTAGCCTCTTTAATAAGGTCAACTTTCGTCATATCAAAAGTTCCGTAAAATCTAATGATAATACTTTCAAGAGTATCACCGGATTGTACGGTGTAAGTTTGAGACTTCGGCGCAGAAAAAGTTTCAACAACTGCAGCGGAATCCGCAGGAATAAATGCAAACTTGGCATCTTCTGTAGCCGCTTTAGGAGTTTGTATTTTAGCTTCTCTCGGCGCTGTACAATTAATAAGAATAGAAACCATCGTTGTCATAATAAGTGTAATAACCGCGCCTACAACAAGCCCGAGAACGAAATAAACCTGAGGCGACTTATCCATAGGCTTATGGGAAACCCTAAAGTTTTGCCAGAGCACATCTAATTCACGTTCTTTACTCTGATCTCTATAAAAACTGCTGTCCTGGTGTTTAGCGCTGTAACGATTGATGGAGCGCATCATATCCATCTTTTCCCTGGTAAGATTAGAACGTCTTAATGTTGAACCTTTCATTAAACCTCTCAGCCCGATAATTACACACAATCAACGTACCATAAAATCCAATACTTGGCAAGTATTGTTACAAATATCCCCCGTTTGGAGGATATGAATTATACGTTTTTTATAATCTGCCTTCTGACTTAAGAGTAGCAAAAATCTCTTTTCTTAGCCTATAGTTATTTTTTTCTTTGTTATATATTTGTTTTAACAGCACTACCGCATACTCGTTTGCCGAATCATTTTTCAGCACCCGCGCAAGCCTCATCACGGCATCCGTTTTTGCCCCCTTAGCGTACAATACTCTCGGGAGCAGTACGGCTGTACGCTGTGACGGATATTTTTTATAAGTATAATTTGCGCAATTTTGAGCCGCAGTATAGTTCTTAAGACTTATGTAACAGTTAGTAATTTCCGAATATATTTCACTCTTCATTTCTGATGAATCAATAAGCGGGATTATACCTTTATACTCTTTTATTGCCGCAGCATAATTCCTGTTTTTCTGATATGCCATTGCAAGTCTTAATTTAGAACTCGGATCATCCGGCGTGATTTTTGTATTAATCCGGGCAGCCGTTTCCGCATCTTTTCTTAATCGGGCTTCTCCGCCTACAACCTGTTCCTTGGTAAGCAGGTTTGCCTTCTCACTGCTTGTAAAGGGTTTATTGGTCAAATCAGGAACCATTGAATACAACAATTTTAAGGTTGTCAAATCACGTTTGGAAATATCATAACTCCGGTTCATAGAAATCGGATACATCAAATCGGAAGATTTTGAGCTGTGTCCGGCAAGTCCGAGAGCATGACCTATTTCGTGAAGTGCAACATTATATATCATTGCGGACGGATAAGGTTTTCCGTTTTTATTCGCATATCTAAACTTTATTACCGAATCCGCAATAGTATCACCATAGTATTTAAACTGGTGGTATCCCGCGGTATCATCGGAAAGATTTGGCAAATCAGGAAGGAAATAACACTTCATATCAGCATTTTGAGGCGAAGATACAAACTTAAAAGATATTTTCCCGCCTGTAACACTCTGCCACTTACCGTATGCTCTTTTTATCTGTGCAGCATAGTAATCCGGCACATTTCCATCCTGCTGAACATACACTTTCAAAGGAAATGTTTTAGTGTTCCACCTTGTAACATCCCCCTGTGCTATAACACCCCTGATATAAGAATTCGGGACAATTTCATTCAGGTTATAAGGATTAATATAAATCGTATCATACGGTGAGGCAAAAGCGCCTGCACTAAAAAAAATACATAAAATTCCGGTATACAATAACTTCTTCATGCCTTACATACTACCAGAATTTTTACATAATAAAATCAACTGTTTATTGGAGACCTTTTTATAAAAGTTTTCTCTCCACTATTATAACCAAATTTCCCATACTAAAGTATGATTTTTTTATACAAACACTGTTAAGCCGGAGGTATATATAATATAATAAAGCTATACTGTTGACTTTATAAGAAAAATAATTAAACTAAAATCAGTATAACCAATCAACAATCAAGAATAGGAGAATGCCTTATGGGAATGGCAGCATCACAGGCAAGATACCTTCAACTTTCAGCAAGAATGTCCAATTGCGAATACGAAGGTCAGCAAATAAACCAACAACGTACAATATTAGCAAACGAGAGTGCAAATCTGTTTAACCAGATGCTGGTTATGCAGGTTCCTACAGTTCCGTCTTCAACCGATTTTACGACGGTTCAATATACATTCTCAGACGGTTCATACGACCAGACTATTGATTCTTATTATCAAATAGGTACTCCTAATAGTGAGTATAACTACGTTGTAACACACTCCTATACCGTGGAACGCTACACAGGGTCTATGAAACACCTTTCAGACCCGCAGGTACAATTCTCCAGCACAGGCAATGTTTTAACTCCTGATGCTTATAATACTGTTCAACAGGCAATTTACAGAAGTTATGCGGAATATCAGAATGAACTTGCTACATACAATACAATGCATGACGATGCAGAAGCACTTTTAAGTGATGTAGAATCCGCACAGGTAAGCCTGCTTAACCAAATAGGCAAGACTACGGAAACAAATCTTACCTATGACGCCTTAAGTGATACTTATACAGTAACCGATAATAAAGGCGGACAGTACAATTTGACTCAGATTGCATCTAATACCGAAATCGAAACTCTTATCAAATCAGGAGTAATGAAAGAAGGCGATACTTACTACAGTTATGAAGACGCCGATGGAGTAATTAATTATATTTCCGGTTCAGATATGGAAAAATATACCACCGGTGCAGCGACCGGACTTACCGGATACTCCATTGATATGGATAATCCAGATACAATCCAGGCTATAAATGACTATGATACAGCATTGCAAACTTACAATGATGCAATGGATGCAGCACAAGAATATTATGATAATGAAGTAACAAACGCATATAATAATTATCAAACGTTATTAAATACATACAACGATTCCACTCATCCGACATACGTGGGGAACTGCGAATTAACCGAAATCCCCGTCGGACAAATGACTGAAGATCAAATTACAGAGCTGCAACAGGTAATTTATGATTTAGCGCAGGAAGGTATAGACTCCAACCTTGCTTCCTGTTTTGACGCAAACGGTAATTACCGCGGCGGAGTATTTGCATTTGAATTATACGGCACTACTTATTATACAACATATCAAGATTTGTATAATTCCTACCAATCTGTTGATGAAACGGATTCAAACAACGGTATCGACAGACAAACATCACTACCATACTACAGTGCCACTTACGTTGATACAAAAGTGGAAACAACCGAACACGCTTTATTAGAAACTGATTCAAGCGGACGTTTTACATCAATAAGGCTTGAAAATGATTCTGTTAAGTACACCCTGAATGCTGAAACCATCACTGATGAAACAGCGTATCAAGACGCAATGAACCAGTATTACTACGATACCGCACAATATCAAAAAACTATTGCTGATATAAACGCTAAAACATCAATTATTCAGCAGGAAGACAGAACTCTTGAATTACGTCTTGAACAACTTGATACAGAACGTAATACATTAAGCATCGAAATGGAAGCCGTACAAAAAGTACTCAGCGACAACATCGAAAGAACATACAAAACATTCGGCGATTAGTATTGACTTACTGATAAAAATCATTAAGAGGTTAATATGGCTTATAAAAATGATGGATACCTTGTAATAGCAAACAGATACGGCGCAGCCTCCGGCAACGCTAAAGCCTTAATGTACGAAACTTATGACAGATTAAGAGATTTAACAGTCTCGGGCAGTACGGCAACAGGCAGCGGATTTGGTGCTACAGGCGGGTTTCTATACCAGCTTGCGAGTTTGTTTTCTCCATCAGCATTTATGACAACGCTTGGCGGAACTGATACAATGAACATCCCGGGAACTTCTTACTGGTCTCCGTATGTAGGGGCAAACGGTTCTGCAAGCGCACAATACAGTTCCTTTGGTCTAAACTCCTTGTATAATTACTCCGGTTTCCCTAACGGCGCTGCATCTGTATACGCAGGTTTAAGCGGAACATCAACAGGCGGCGCCGCACCGGTTTCCGGGCTGATAAGCGGTGTAGGTTCTTTAAGCGGAACACCTACCGGATATGCCTCAAGCATAGGCTCAATTGCGGATATCGCCTCCGCAGCAGGATACGGAGCAGGTATGGCATCAGGCTACGGTGTAGGTCAAACATTTGTAACCCAGCTTGGCGGTATTATTTCAGGATGGGGCGGTATTCTGCAAAACATGGCGCCTTATATGGGTGAATGGGGACTACCGGCTATTTTATGCGGCAACTTATTATCCGGTACCGGTTCTGCAGCTATTTCAGCAGTACAAAGTGTTGCACAAAATGTCCTCACTAATGCCGACACTATTCTTTCACAAAAAGTTACAAACATTGAAACGGTTGTAAAAATGCTTGATACTCAATCAGATATTGTAAGAAAAATGCTTAAAGACGATATCGAAGGCAACAGCCAGGAAGTACAAAATATTTCTTAATTATATTATTGCAATAAGAACTTTTTTAAGAATAATGTTTGATAGCATTTGCAACAATGCTATAACTGCGTTTGCAGGGAACTTCGTAAATTTTTGTAACAATTATGGCAAAAATAACAATAAAGCCCTAAAGTTTTTACAAAATGTGCCGTTAAATAGCATGGGAACGAATAAAAAAATTTCGTTCCATAGTGTTACCGGCGATAAAATAGACTGTAATAATGTTAAGACATGTTAAAATGTACCTGTAAAAAGCGCAATTTTTCCGGCTGGCATGTTTTAAATATAATAGAAGGTCTATTAAAGTAGGAAAATTCTATATGAACGATACTTTAAAGACAACAATCAGACGATTAATTAACTTTATGAACTACGCAAGGAATTTCTTTTTAAGAAATAACCCGTTCCTAATGTTATTTAACAGTCTGTTTTCTTCCTTCAAAGACATGCTGCAGGTCAGACAAAAGCTGAAAATGGCAAAGTACAGAGTTAACTACAACAAGCATAAGCTCAGCAAGATGGAAGCACTTATAGCAGAAAGTAATGAACACACGTTTTTGAAAGGAAGAAACCTGAACCAACTAAGATAAGGAAGTGTGTGTTATGGGTGTAGTATCGACGATTTTCAGAACGCAAATGCTGGTAGCAAGGCAGCACGAT
>CASELB010000176.1 GCA_949288685.1 uncultured bacterium | reverse complement strand
TAACCCGCATACATAAACAGTTTCCGCCCTATCAAAACTCGGCTTGTTTTTTCCCTGTTTTGTGCTATTTGTAATATTTCTTAATAATCATTTCGGGGAATGTTTATTATTAATATGAATTTATAATTTTAGTATGAATAACACTCCCGTAAACAAATTATTAGACGCATATAACGAAACACCTGCTTTAATATATGATGGTTGGAGCGAACGAAGAAAGTACCGCGCTCTCGACGGCGGAAACCTCAAACAATGGATTGCAGATGTTCTTCCGCATGAATTACTTACCAGAAGCATAAAAGAAGCAGTTAGCTCTGTTGTTTCTCTATGCGAATGCACAAATTTTTATGATAACTTTCCTGCTGAAATACACACACCTGATTACAGTGATACGTGGGGACGTTTCGCTAATTATATTGAAATCAATAACCGCGCTATTGCTGAAATGCACAATAATCGCTGCACCAACGGGATAATCAGCGCTATAAAAATGCTGCCGGCAATTCCGCCCTCTGCAAAAAGCTGGGCAAATTGCGTTATATTATCACAAATATTCCCTAATATCTACGGCGACGGCTACAATAAAGCTCCTTGGGAAGAAAATTCAATATACGGAATAAAATTAAATGCCGGCTACAGCCAAAATATTATTAATTTTTCGATTATCAATAAAATTACGCCGGAAGAACAATTTATGGCATTTAATGACCTTGCACATTTCCGCGGGATAAAAACAGGATTTAGAACAATTATTTCAGAAGACCAGATAAAAGTTGCCATCCCGGACAAAAATGACGAGCCGTTTAAATGGGATAATCCCGAACACGTGGAACTTTTTATCGAAGAACATGTAAAACTGATTAAACTCGGATTTGAAGCTATATTTGTAGATTCCGCAAAACATGTCGGGAACTATGATATGGGGAACTACACCGGAGTAGGAAGATTGCCGGATTACCCTCAAATGCAGTATATTACAAATGAAATACGTGCACGTTCAGGCTGCACAAGTCTCTGCTTCGTAGGAGAAAAGAGCTCCGAAGACTTTAACCGGTACAAAGAAATGGGACTAAATGCAGGCACTGCATTTGTTCCGGTAGATAATTATGATACAGTTAAATACTGGTCGGATAAATTTAAATATGAAAGAAATTTTGCGCCAGGCGTAGAAGTCTCCAACGATAATGATACCGGAGGCAGAAGATACGAAGAACGACTACAGCGAATTAAAAACTGTCTTTTCGGATTTGAAATTGCAAGTGATAAACTGCCAAGTTTTATGCAGATGGATGATATTTTTCCATTAAGATATGACACTAATACTCATCACTTAATGCTTACAAACCCTTCTTATTCAACAGACGGCACTCCTGAAAGCCACTGGGAAAACCTTTTTACTAAAGACGACGGGAAATATTATAACCACCTTGTCGGTGAAATTTTTGCATACGCACTATTCCTTTAATCATGTATAATTAAATTATGAAAAATATCGGAATTTTACTTGCCTCCGGAACTGGCAGCAGGGTCGGAAATAAGACACCCAAACAGTTTCTGGAACTGAACGGGAAATATTTATTTGAATATTCTCTTAAAACATTTAACGACCATATAAACATTGATGAAATTGTTTTTGTATGCCACCCTGAATACATAGAGTTTGCAAAAAATATCATCAAAAAAAACGGATATACAAAAGTATCAAGAGTTATCGCAGGCGGAAATACGCGGCAGGAAAGCGTTTCTAACGGGGTATTTTCTATTATTAACGATACAGGCAAAGTTCTCATTCACGACACAGCCAGACCTTTTGTAACAAATGATGTTATAACAAGAATTCTTGATGAACTCAATATTTATAATGCGGTCTCTACAGTAGTTCCGGCAAGCGATACAATATTTATTCTTGATGACAGCGATTGTGTAAACTCTATCCCTAACCGTTCATCGCTTGCCTGCGTACAAACCCCGCAGGGTTTTGACTTGAATACTATAAGGAAAGCCCACTACCTTGCCCAGAAACAAAACGTTAGTCTTGCAACTGACGACTGCTCACTAATTTTAAAATTCGGAATTTCACCCATAAAAACAATTCATGGTGATGATATCTGTTTTAAAGTTACAACAGCCAAAGATTTACTGCTTGCAAAATCAATCGCT
Organism: uncultured bacterium; assembly: GCA_949288685.1. Lineage (GTDB taxonomy): Bacteria > Cyanobacteriota > Vampirovibrionia > Gastranaerophilales > Gastranaerophilaceae > CALUTH01. The sequence goes on along the minus strand of CASELB010000176.1, from coordinate 1,983 downwards.
GATAATACTGCCATGCTCAACACGAATTAGGTTAACAGTTCTCAAAAAGTCTTCATCAAACAAAAGTGTATCAACCGAGGTTAATATTGTCTGGATACCGTCTTGTATTGATTTAAGTAAAAAATTCTGTCTTAAATCATCTAATTCTGCAAGGACATCATCCAACAACAAAACAGGCGGTTCTCCCGTCTTTTCTTTAAGCATATCCAGCTCCGCAAGTTTTAATGCAAGTATAAGTGTTCTTTGCTGTCCTTGCGAAGCGTACTTCGCAGCGTCATTTCCGTTTATATAAAAAAACACATCATCCCTATGCGGTCCGACACAACACTGTTTACGCGCAATTTCTTCATTTCTTCTATCTTCAAGTTCTATTTTTAAATTAGCCAGTATTGCTTCAACATTATCACCTTCAAAGTCATACTTAATTGTTAAATTTTCTGTATCACTGATTAATTTATGTTTGCCGGCAGCAATCTGAGAAATTTCATTTAAATATTTTTTTCTAATATGAACGATATTAGCACCGCATACAGCAAGCTGTTCATTGTAAATACCCAGCAAATCCGTATTAATATATTCATCCTTCAATAACCGATTTTTCTGCAATCTGATACGCTCATATTTTGACAATCTTTCATCATACGCCGGATAAATTTGTATAATCGCCCTATCTAACCAACTACGCCTGTCTAACGGCGCCCCCCTCAGCAACATTAGGTCGCCTGATGAAAATAATACACTTTTCAAAAAACCTCTAAACTCTCTGGTATTAGTTTTTACACCGTTAACAAGAAGATTTTTTTTGCCGCCTGTTTCATACCTTACTTCAACAACTGATTCGGCGTTATGCTTGAAAATAGTTGATTTTATTGAAAACTCATTAGAATTAAAATTAACAAACTCTTTTATATTTGACGTCCGCGGACTTTTTAAAGTTGATAAAAAATACAGAGCTTCAAGAATATTAGTTTTGCCCTGACCGTTTTTCCCTATAATAAGTGTTTTTTCAGTATTTAATTCGCTCTTTACTGATACACAATTTCTAAAGTTGTTAAGCTCAAATCCGGTAATTTTCATACAAAACCATTAAAAAAGTCGTGCCACTGCCTATCGACAAGTATAAGAGACACTTTAAACAGAATTTGCTACTCCGTAATATCAAACACCCGCAGGGATTGCCTTAGTGCTGCTATGTTTCCATCCTGACACGGTTCGACAGCCTGCGCCGCCTGATATTAAGTTATCAACACAAACACTGCTTGCCATATCTAATATAAAGGCCTCACAGCAGGCTCTGCACCCCGCAAAGCGTTCGGGTCGAGGGATCCGCTAAGTCCCCGTGGAGCACGACAATGTTAGTATAACATAAAATAAAAAAAATTTCTTGAATTTTAATTTTTTTATGCGATGATAATTAAGTGCCCGGTGGAATATCTAATGTGTATATTCTATAAGGGTGTGACAGGTGAATAACTTTTTAGCAAATGGCAAGGTAGCTCCTTCAGTGAGTGGAACGAACATTATTGATTTCGTGAGAGCGCAGGCGCTCGAAGCAACTGAGCCGTGACAAGTGAATAAGTTTTAGCAAATGGCAAGGTAGCTCCCTCAGTGAGTGGAACGAACGTTATTGATTTCGTGAGAGCGCAGGCGCTCGAAGCAACTGAGCCGGTGACAAGTGAATAAATTTTAGCAAATGGCAAGGTAGCTCAGTTGGTGAGAGCGCACGGCTCATACCCGTGAGGTCGAGAGTTCGAATCTCTCCCTTGCTATTTTTTGTTATTTTCTCACGGGCAATTCGCCAAGCGCTGATTTTTCAAATCCCGCTCTTTACTGGCTCAGGTTTTCGCCAGTCAATCGCGGAGCGCACGGCTCCCTCTCGCAAAACGATTAATAATCGTTTTGCTTCGGCACAGTCCGTGAGGTCAAGAGGTCGAGCGCGAGGCGGCAGAGGGCGGAGGGCGGAAACGATGAGTTTTCGACCGC
>CASELB010000175.1 GCA_949288685.1 uncultured bacterium | reverse complement strand
TGCAGGTACAGGTGCAGTTCATACCGCTCCGGGGCACGGTCTTGAAGACTATGAAGTCGGTCAGAAGTACGGAATAGAAGTTTATTCTCCGCTTAATGAAAAAGGCTGCTGGACTGATTTAGTGCCGGATTTAGAGGGTGTACCTTATTATAAAGGTAATGCAATAGTTATTGAAAAACTTGAAGAATGCGGCGCACTTCTTGCAAAAGAAGATATAAACCACAGTTATCCGCATTGCTGGAGATGTAAAAAGCCTGTAATTTACAGAGCAACACCGCAATGGTTTGTTAAAGTTGATAAATTCAGGAAAGAAACATTAGAAGCAATAAAAAATGTAAAATGGATTCCTGCTAGCGGTGAGAGCAGAATTTCCAATATGGTGGAAGGACGTTCCGACTGGTGTATTTCACGCCAGAGAGCGTGGGGTGTTCCTATTCCCGTATTCTATTGCGAAGATTGCGGCGAAGTTATTGTTACTGATGAAACAATAGAAAATGTTGCTAAAATCTTTGAAAAAGAAAGTTCTGACGCGTGGGTTAAGTATTCGGCAGAAGAACTTTTGCCGGAAGGTTTTGTCTGCCCTAAATGCGGTAAAAGACACTTTAGAAAAGAAAAAGATATTATGGACGTATGGTTTGATTCCGGCTCTACATGGAAGGCTGTCGTTGAAAAACGTTCTGATGAACTCGGACACACACCGGTTGATATGTATCTGGAAGGCTCTGACCAGCATAGAGGGTGGTTCCAGTCGTCACTCCTGATATCAATGGCAACTCAGGGCAAAGCGCCTTACAAATCTGTTCTTACACACGGTTTTGTATTCGGAGAAGATGGCAGAAAAATGTCCAAGTCTTTAGGTAATTATATAAGACCGGATGATATTATTAAAAACTACGGCGCAGATATTTTAAGACTCTGGGCTGCGTCCGTTGATTACAGAAACGATACCAAAATCGGTGATAATATTATAAAACAACTCACTGAAATCTTTAAAAAGACCAGAAATACTGCAAGGTTTTTACTTGGTAATATATTTGATTTTGACCCGAAGGCTGACTATGTTAAATATGATGATTTGTTTATGATAGACAAATTTGCGCTGGGTAAACTCAATAAACTTATTGAAGAAGTAACAGTTGCGTTTAATAATTATGAGTTTTACAAGTATTTTCAGGCATTGCAGAATTTTGCAAGTGTTGATTTAAGCGCCTTCTATCTTGATATTGTAAAAGACAGACTTTACACATCCGGTAAAAAATCACTTTCAAGACGGGCCTGCCAGACGGTTTTGTATGAAACTTTGCAGGCACTTGTAAGAATTCTTGTTCCTGTAATGCCGCATCAGGCGGAAGATATCTGGCAAAATACACCGGAAATTCAACGCGGCGGATTGGAAAGTATACTTCTTGCAAACTGGCCGGTTGTAAAACCTGAATGGAATGATGAAAAATTAGAAGATGAATTTGCAAAAATCTTAAAGGTTAGAGAAGCTGTTACAAGAGCAATTGAACCGTTAAGAGCGGATAAAAAAGTCGGAAGTTCATTGGAAGTTGCAGTTTATATTAAAGCGGATGATAATGCCGTATTAAAAGCAAATGAAGATGAACTCTGCAATATCTTTATTGTTTCGCAGGCGTATGTAACAGATGTTAAACCGGCAGATGTTATGAATGAATATACAGAAGATGGTTTAACAATTTGGGTTACAAAGGCGGAAGGCGAAAAGTGCGAACGCTGCTGGAAATACCGTAAACTCGGAGCCCATGCCGGTTATGAAACTATCTGTGATGATTGCTACGATGCAATTACTAAAGGATAATTAAAATAATAATATTTTAAAAGAGTGTAAAATAATTATTTTACACTCTTTTTTATTTGTTTTAAAAATAGAGAATTTATCTTTTTAGTCCTTGCAGAGCATTTATTATAGGTGCCATTATATCTATCGCATTGTCTTTTAAGATTTTTGACTGGAATTTAGGCTGTATACCGAATTGTTTCTTTGGATTAGTGAAAATATCAGGAGTTGTTTTAGGTGACCAATTGCCTAACATATCTCTTACGCGTACGTATTTAACTTTTTGATTTTTATCAAAACTGGTTTCTATCGCGCTGATAGGAGCAAAAGTCATATCTTTTTTTATATGTTTTTTACTCATAGGCCCGAATTCTACACGTTTTGCAATCAATTGAGAACCTTTTTGCAGTTTTTTAACAGTTATATCTGCAAACGGTAAATAAGTTTTAGTTGCTTTTACATTTAAAGCCATGGTTATTCCTTTCTCATAAACTGGTACACCGTTTAAAAGCCCGTAAAGAATAGAATTTGCTATTTTATTAAGAAAAATTTACAAATAATAATCTTTTACGCGTATTTTTCATCATCCATCCAGAAGTCCAGTGCGTGGTTAAGTTCTTCCGGCTCCATACGAGATAATTTTTTATCAGGGTCAAAAGTCCCCGGCCAATCACGCCAGTGCGCCCGAACAATAGTTCCGTCGCGACGCTTGTACTCTTTTACATACACCTGTCCGCCGTTATTACTTCTGTATCCGCCAAAG
>CASELB010000174.1 GCA_949288685.1 uncultured bacterium | reverse complement strand
TTTACGATGATTACGCACACCATCCGACAGAAATCAAAGCCGCACTTAACGCTTTAAGAACCGCTAACCCTGATAAGCATATAGTAGCTGTATTTCAGCCGCACAGGTACACTCGTTTAAAAGCATTCTGGGATGAATTTAAACATGCATTTACATCAGCATCCCGCGTAGTCGTTACAGATGTCTATGCTGCCTCGGAAGATGTTATAGAAGGTGTAAACTCCTCCGAATTTGTAAAAAGTTTTGATAACGCCGAGAATTATCAAGGTTCGATTCAGGATGTGGCAAAGAAACTTCTTCCGACTCTCAAAAACGGTGATATAGTTATCGGACTGGGGGCCGGTACTATAACAACTCTCGGGAATGAACTGATGAAAGCAAACGGAGAGTTTGTATGCCGGTTGAAGTAAAAGAAAATTTTGATTTAAGCCGTCTTACGACTTTAAAAATCGGCGGGAAATGTGATACTGTATATTTTCCGCAATCTGTTGATGAACTTACTGAATTGCTTGATAAAGACAGTACTCTAACCGTTATAGGTTCCGGTTCCAATCTTCTAATATCATCCGACGGAGTAAAAGGCGGCGTTATTTGCACCAAACAACTCAAAAATGTTTCAATAAACGGTTCTGCCATAACTGCCGAATGCGGCGTTCCCGGATCTTTCCTGTCACAACTTGCGCTAAAAGAATCTTTGAGCGGAATTGAATTTTTTATAGCATTTCCCGGCAGCGTCGGCGGCAATGTATATATGAACGCCTCTGCGCATAATCAATTTACATCTGATTGCTTTGTTTCCGCTCGCTGTTATGACAGAGAAACCAAATCGGTTATCTCGCTAAAAAAACAAGATATGGAATTTGCGTATAAACAATCTCTACTTCAATCAGGACGGTATGTACTTCTTGATGCCGTTTTTGAGTTAAATAAAGCAGAACAAGAGAAAATACGGGAATTAATGTCAAGAAATTTGACGGGCAGAAAACTATCCCAACCATCCATGGCTTATCCAAATGCAGGATGCGCATTTAAAAATCCGACCAATGACAGCGCAGGACGCCTTCTGGACAAAGCCGGCATGAAAGGTTTTGATGACGGCAATGTAAAAATTTGGGATAAACACGCCAATTTTATTATCAATAAAGGAAATGCAACAAGTACCGATGTACTTGAACTAATGTTAAAAATGTATAACAAAGTAAAAGAGAATAATAATATAGAACTTACTCCTGAAGTAATTTATCTCGGAGAAATGAGTAAAAGAGAGGAAGAAATATGCAGGATACTTTATCCAAAACTTCAAAAATAGCCGTTCTTTGCGGCGGTATGTCTACAGAAAGAGAAGTCTCGCTGCGTTCCGGTAAAAATTGTTATGAAGCACTAAAAAGGCTTGGATATGTAAATGCGCAACTTGTAGTTGTAGACAACAATATTGCACAAATTCTAAAAGGTTATGACTACGCATACAATGCCCTCCACGGGAAATATGGAGAAGACGGTTGTATTCAGGGGCTTTTAGAAATTATGAAAATCCCGTATACCGGCTGCGGGGTTATGTCCAGTGCAATTTGTATGAACAAAGAGTACACTAAACGGGTTTTAAAGAATTATGACATTCCGCTTATTAAATCCGTATTTATCACCTCCGATTTTAAAGAAGATATAAAAGCTGCCGTAAACGGGCTAAAATACCCGCTAATGGTAAAACCTGTGTGTGAAGGTTCAAGTTTTGGAATGAGTAAAGTTAACTCTCCGGATGAACTGACAGCCGCATATAATGATGCTGTTAAATATAATCCTGATGTCCTGATTGAAGAATACAGAGAAGGTATCAGCGCAACTGTAGGTGTTCTTGAAAAGGACGGAGAAGTTTTTGCTACAGAAGTTCTGGAGTTTAGACCCAAAAACGAATGGTATGACTATGAAGCAAAATATACTAAAGGTATGACCGAGTTTATTTTACCGGCACAAATAAGTGATGAACTGACACAAAAAGTTAAGGACATCACAATAAAATCATTCAAGGCTTGCCGTTGCAGCGGGGTCGCAAGAGTAGACTTTTTAATCTCAGATGGTGTACCATACGTATTAGAAATTAATACAAGTCCGGGTATGACTGATACAAGTGATTTACCCGCACAGTCCGCAGCTTGCGGAATCGGTTTTGACGAACTTGTGGAACTTATCTTAAAAAGCGCAGGGCTTAATAAGTAATGGCTAAATATGATGATGAATTTCAAATAACTAAAGAAAATCAATTAAGACGTTTAAAACAGGCGCAAATGCAACGTAAAATTAAGTACCAGAAAAAACGTCTTAAACGTTTGCGTTCATTTTTGAAATTTATCATTGTTATATTATTAATAGGCGCTTGCTACGGAATTGTAAAACTTCCCCAATGGCGTTTAAGTCCTCATGCGTTTGATAAAGTTGATAATCCGTCACTGGAAATTATCAATAATAAAATAGTTCCGTCTTATAAAATCTTAGCGGCGCTAAGATGCAATCCGGTACCGCAAGAACCCATATTTATGGTTAAAACCGAGCACCTAAAAGAAAGCATCATGCACCTAGAGCCGGTACAAGATGTTTATATCAGACGTTTCTGGTTTCCTGCCAGACTGCAAATAATAATCATAGAGCGGACTCCAATACTTACAATTTCACCGGAAGCCGATGTTCCGCCAATAGCATTCTTCTCTATAGACGGCACACTAATAGGGCGTGAATATATGCCGCTTGATGAGAACTACAAAACATGGCTCATTCTCACATACGGAACAAAAGACGACTACAGAACCTGGGATGAAGCAAAGATAAGAACATTCAGAACAATTGCACAATCTGTTGAAGATTTGTCCGGCGAACATGTCGAATACATTGACTATAAAGATCCCGAGGATATCTATATAAAAATTCCAACAGTAAATATCAGACTTGGCAAAATTTCCGCAAGTATGATGAATCGTATTGCGCGGCTTCCCTCGCTTTTACCGCAGGTTAAAATGCTTAATAAAAAAGTAAAGTATATAGACCTCAGATGGGAACAAACAAATTATATTAAACTGGATGAATAATAAAAAAACACCGGATTTTAAAATCCGGTGTTTTTCAATTCTTATGCACTGTATACGCTAACCTGTTTTCTGTCGCGCCTGTGAGTTTCAAACTTCACCTGACCGTCAATCAAAGCGTATAAAGTATCATCACTTCCGATACCAACATTATTACCGGGGTGGAACTTGGTTCCTCTTTGACGAACAATGATGTTACCAGCTTTTACAAGCTCACCGCCAAATTTTTTAACACCCAGGCGCTTGGCTTCGGAATCTCTACCGTTACGGGTTGACCCCATCCCTTTTTTATGTGCCATTGTTATATTCTCCTATATTATTAAACTATGCTTCTGCAGATTCTGCTGCTTCTGCGGATTTTGATTTTTGCGCTGTTGTTCTGATTTTGTTAATCATAACTCTGCAAAAACCTTGTCTGTGACCTTGTTTTCTTCTGTAACCTTTTTTAGGTCTTTGTTTGAAAACAATAATTTTCTTTGCACGGTCATTTTTAAGTACAACACCTTCTACAGATGCATTTGCTACATAAGGTTGACCAACCTTGGATTTCTTGCCGTTAACAAGCATAACGACTTTATCAAACACTATTTTGGCATCTTTGTCAGCACCGAGAAGTTCTACATCAACATAGCGACCTTCTTCAACTTTGTACTGCTTTCCGCCTGTTTCGACTATTGCGTACATAATAATTTCCTTTCTTTTGAGGAATCGTATCCATGCGGATTTAAAAACGATTTACCTATCTACAATACTATTCATTATAATTATGACCGGCTAAAACTTTACTGTCAAGTACAATCGCTTTTGAGACATAATTTTCGTAACAATTAATAATAAATACCAGAGGTAAATAAAATACGGAAACAGACAGGATAAAACCCGCCTGATTAGCATACCTTTGCTATAGTTAAGCATCTCCGGCAAGTTTTGCATCCGCCTTGCCGCCTTTTACCGTCGGTGCCGCGTCAGTAATAATATACGGTCTTACAAAACTCCAGATTCCGTATAGATTTATGAGGTTACCTGCAACCATTAATCCCGTTTTTAATTTCTTTAACTTCTGCGGGATAAATGTTCCTATTGTTAATGCCGAAGTTCCCAGCATAAACGCCAGATATCCTTTAAAAACACTTCTTGGGACCGATACGCAGTCGTTTAAGTCAGCAGAATTTTTTATTCTGGTTGAAAACTTATCAGTAAACGACTCTTTCAACTCTTTTTGCTGAACAGAATTGTC
>CASELB010000173.1 GCA_949288685.1 uncultured bacterium | reverse complement strand
GTTATTCTTTAAACACTTTAATGAATATTCAAGCCCCTTAACACTTTTATTATTCTTCTTACAGGCTTCTATCTGCTGCGTTATACCGTTTATCGCACTCACAACACGTGTTTTATCTTTTAAAAGTTTATTCTGCGCGTATACGCCGTACCCCGCCCCCGCCGCAGCACCTGCTCCGCCCCAGACCAGTGCATCTACAACAGGATTTGATGAAAATAAATAGTATGTATTATCTTTTCGCCCCTCCTGGTTATTCCTTAATAATTTAGGCGTTAAATTATTGTTTACACTATTAACAGCAGGCATTTTTTAAACTCCTTTTCTAAATTATAATGTCTCTAAAAATTTTATTTGCTATTTTTAACAAAACGACTTTACAAAAATTTACAATGGAAAATCCCTGCAAGCTGTGCTACTATTTAAACAAAAAGGGGGATTAATTATGGGAATTAAAATCGGTATTTTAGGTTATGGAAATCTTGGCAAGGGCGTCGAATGCGCCATTAAACAAAACAACGACATGGAACTTGCCGCAATTTTTACAAGAAGAACTCCGGAAAGTATAACCCCGAAAACAGCAGGAACTCCCGTCATAAATATTAACGACGCAAAAAACTGGGTCGATAAAATTGACGTAATGATTATATGCGGAGGCTCTGCAACAGACCTGCCAAAACAAACACCGGAATTTGCTGAATTATTTAACGTTATTGACAGCTTTGACACTCACGCAAAAATCCCGGAACACTTTAACAATGTTGATTCTGCTGCAAAAAAAGGAAATAAAACCGCAATAATATCAGTAGGCTGGGATCCGGGAATGTTCTCTTTAAACAGAATGTACGCAAACGCTATACTGCCCGACGGTAAAGATTACACATTCTGGGGCAAGGGCGTAAGCCAAGGGCACTCTGATGCAATAAGACGCATAAAAGGCGTCAAAGATGCAAAACAATATACAATCCCTGTAGATTCCGCACTCGAAAAAGTCCGCAGCGGAGAAAATCCGGACTTAACAACAAGAGAAAAACATACACGCGAATGTTTTGTAGTCCTCGAGCCAAATGCTGACCAGAAGCAAGTAGAAAATGAAATCAAAACAATGCCGAACTACTTTGCAGACTACGACACAACCGTACATTTCATAACGGAAGAAGAACTGATAAAAAATCACAGCCGTATCCCCCACGGAGGTTTTGTTCTGCGTTCAGGCAAAACTGGCTGGAACAGCGAAAACAGTCATATTATTGAATACAGTTTAAAACTTGATTCCAATCCCGAATTCACATCAAGTGTTCTTACAGCCTACGCAAGAGCCGCTTACAGATTGAGCAAAGAAGGTTCTTACGGCTGCAAAACCGTATTTGATATTGCACCGGCATACTTAAGTCCAAAATCAGGAGAAGAATTGCGCGCACAAATGCTGTAAATATTAATCAGGCGGCGGTGAATATCACCGCCGCCTGATTTTTTATAAACTTAAATAATACTCTTTCAGCAGTTTACAATCGTCCTCTATATTCGGGCTCTCACAAACAATAACGCCCTTAACATTAAATTCTTTAAAAGCCCGCATCAAATCTTTATAATTCATATCAGACTCTTCAAGGTTTAAATGCTGACGCTCCCCTTTTTGTGTATATTCAATACCTGCAAGATGTGCATGAAAATTATTCAGTGCGTACTCTCCGAGTTCATTTCCAATTTTTTCAAAAACAGAACAAAACTCATCATAAGTATTCATAATCCCTGCATACCTTGCATGTAAGTGAGAAAAATCAACACACGGAAACACTGTTTCATACTCTTTTGATAATCTGACAATTTCATCAACATCGCCCCACTGGGTAGCTTTACCTGTCGTTTCCGGTCTTATAAAAATTTTATTCCCTGACTTCTCCAGTGTATCGGTTATTATTTTTATCTGTTTTGATATGTTATTATAAACCTCTTCTTTATCCTGTCCCAGATAATATCCGGCATGAAACGTAATACTATACCCGCCGAGTTCATTTGCAACCTCTGCAGTCTCTATTATTCTCTGAACGCTCGCTTCAACTTTTTCGGGTTCTTCAGCATTAAGATTTACATAAAACGGAGCATGTGCAGTAATTACCTTATCCGTCTTTTTTACGCTTTCACGGCTTTTTTCACTAATCCTTACGCCTCTTACAAATTCAAGTTCCAGACCGTCAAGCCCCATTTCACCTAGAATTTCAAACGCTCTGTCATACCCCTTATTTCCGGTTCTTAACGGCATGCCGGCTGTTAAAAAATTAAGTTTATCCATTATTTAAATTCCTCACCGATTTTCGGGTTAACAATCCTGATAAAGTCTGCCGAATCCCCGATAAAAAAGTTGCCAAACTGTAAAACAGTAGGAACAATCAGCCCGCGGGAAGTTGCGATAAAGAATTTGTTATCTTCAATCTTTGATACACACCCCGGAGGATGCGGCATGCACAAAGTATCACTTGCTACTTCAACCTTGCTTATTTTCATCAAATTACCGCGAAACATCGTTGATGCCAGAATAAAAGGATTTAGCGCCCTTACAAATTTCTCAATGTCTTCCGCGCTCTTTGTATAATCAATATACAAAGCCTCCTCCGGCAGTGTATTACCCCTTACAAAATTGCCTTCCGGTTGTTTCTTCCTCGGCAATTCCCTTTTCTCATACTCTTTTAATACCAGAAGCAATAGTTCAACCCCGAGGACGTTTAATTCATTAAACAAAGTGCCCATTGTCGATTTCGGGTGAATAGGATACTTCTTCTGAATAATAATATCCCCCGTATCAAAACATTCATCCATAAAATGAATAGTAACACCAGTTTCGGTTTCCCCGTTTAAAAGAACATTTGTATACGGATTTCCGCCTCTGTATAAAGGCAGCAGCGACGGATGGACATTTATAAAGCCGTCCTTTGTTGCTTCAAGAAGTACCTTCGGAATTTTATAATTAAATGAACAAACCACCGCAAGGTCAACATTCAACCCTCTTATCGTTTCAATAAGTTCTGTCTCGTCAAGTTCATCATATTCAATAAAATTCAGACCTCTTGCAACAACAAAACGCTTAAAATTGTAATACATCGGATGCCGTTTTTTAGGTCCTAAAACGCCTACAACATTTATACCCGACATCAAAAGTCCGTCCAGTCCGACATACGCCATATCAGGAATGCCGACAAACAATATTCTCTTTTTATATGTTACTCTGCTATCCATGTACCTTTACTTCGACTAATTCATTTAATTTTTCAGAACAAAATTTTATCATTTCCGCGCAATGCGCTCTTCTTGTTTCCCCCTCCAGACCTTTACACAGTGTTCTGCAGCAGGTAAATTTGTACTTATCCTTAAATTCCGCTACAAACTCTTTTGCCTTGTCTTTTGCGATTTGAATATTCTCTTTAGCATTACTTCTGCCATAAATTGAACCTATAACAATCTGCGCACCAGCAATTGCACCACACAAACATCCGGAGCTTAACCCGCTAGAAAACGCTGTTGCCACAGGTAAAACTTCCGGACGGCAAAAACCGTTATCAATTCCCTCTTTTACAAGACTCTCCGAACAAGAATAACCCTGATTGTAATACTCTTCTGCTCTCAAAACTTTTCCTCCCAAACAACTACAAGTATATCATGAGTTTTAAATATATAAAAATTTGTTTACATTTTGAATTAATACAACTCTCAGAATATAATTGTGATTATGAGAAATACAGAAGATGTACTGTTAGGTATAAATATCGGTATCGCTGCAGGTCTTGCACTAAGCGGAAACAAAGAAAATACTCTTAATTTGTATGAAGAAATTATGAAACGTTCAGTCATTCCGACAGGAGAACAGATAAAAAATTACACTGATTTTTTACGAAAGCATGCCGAAAAAGAGTTTCAAGAAGGGAAATATAATGACGCCCTGTTTAAATATCTTGATGTTTTTAAAACTACACAGCTAATGTCCGAAGAGTACAAGCAAGTTGCCCTATGCCTTATTGAGCTTAATTATCCCGATGAAGGGAAAGAGTACCTTTCTCTTTATGAAAATACGGCAGAAAATAAACTATTTGCCTTAAAAGAAACAGGTAATATTTATTTTCACAAGCTCCACGACATTGTCGGCGCAATCGGATATTTTGAAAAGTTTATTGCACAATTTACGCAGGATGATGAAGTGTACAATATTCTCGGGCACCTGTATTCGCTTTACTATAAAGACAGACAACTTGAAAAACAAAAAGATTATTTTTTAGCAGCGCATAACCTTAAGAAAAACACCCGCCTCTATATACGGAATGTTATTTTTACATTGTTCAGACTTGGAGAATATGAAGAAGTTGAAAAGTATTATAAAAAACTCTTAAATTTAAATCCGGAGCACAAGGATTACTATTACTACGGTTGTTTTTTAATCAACAGAAAACAATTTAAAGAAGGATACCGTTTTTTACAACACCGGTTTGAAAAAGAAGAAAACGACAGGTCGATTATTCCCGCCGTTCTTGACCCAAATAAATACTGGACGGGAGAACCGCTTGAGAGAAAAAAAATTCTTGTTCACTGTGAACAAGGTTTTGGCGATACAATACTCTATGCCCGCTTTGTTAAAGAACTTAAGAAAAAAGCCGCAAAAGTATACTTTGTAGTACAAGATGAACTTTTTGAACTTATAAACAACTCTAATCTCGGAGTAGAAGTATTTTCAACAAAATTCGGATTATATAATCTGGATTATGATTATTATACAACTACAGTAGATTTGCCCCTGTACCTTGAATCCAATCCTGACGACCTTCCATACCTGTCCGGATACTTAACCGTTCCCGCAATGGATTTAAAAACAAATAAAAAATTGAAAATAGGCTTAGCCTGGTACGGTAATGAAAAATTAAAAGAAGCAGCAAGAGACATACCGTTTGAAGAACTTAAACCGCTCTTAGATATTGAAGATATTGAATTTTATTCTCTACAGGCGGGCGGCGATACAATAAGCGATAACCGTTTGAAGAACTTAGGAAAAGAGTTTAAAACATTTAATGATACCGCAAAAGCAATTATGGGACTTGATATTGTTATAAGTTCCGATAATGCGGTTCTTAATCTTTGCGGAGCACTAGGCAAAAAAACATTCGGCATTTTTAACAAATATCCGGATTACCGCTGGTTTGACTTAAAAGAAGGCAATCCGTCAAACTGGTACAGAAGCGTTGAAGTATTCCAAAATAAACATCAGGATGAATGGACTGATACAATAAAAAGAGTCTGCGAAAAAATAAACCGCATAAAAGAGGGATTTAACTAAAATTTAAGTAAATTATAATATTAAGTGAATGAATAAGGTAGAAATTAAAAATTTAAATCTGGGATTTATGACAGAAGCCGGTTACCGCCCTGCACTATTTGATGTTTCCCTAAAATTAAACCCGGGACAAATGCACGCAATTGTAGGCGAATCCGGCTGCGGAAAAACTATTACGGCAATGAGTATAATAAAACTTCTCCCTAAAAATGCCGTAATAAAAAGCGGAGAAATATTTTTTAAAAATCAAAACCTCTTATCTCTTAAAGAAAAAGAACTAAGGAAAATAAGAGGGGCTAAAATTGCCTTAATTCCTCAAGATCCAATGACTTCACTAAACCCGTTATTCACTATCGGCAGTCAAATAACGGAAACTATACTTGCTCACCAAAATATCTCAAAACAGGAGGCAATCAAGCAGGCTGTTAAATTTCTTGATTTAGTGAAAATTCCTGACGCTAAAAATAAAATAAATCTTTATCCCCACGAACTCTCCGGCGGAATGAAACAACGTGTAATTATTGCAACCGCTCTCGTTCTAAACGCAGGAGTAATCATTGCGGATGAGCCGACCACAGCTCTTGACGTAACTATTCAAGCACAAATCATGTCACTTCTGGATGAAATTAAAAAAGATTTTAATACAAGTATTCTTGTTATAACGCACGACTTAAATCTTATCGGACAATATGCCGATGAAGTTTCTGTAATGTATGCCGGAAACATTGTAGAAAATGCGCCCAACAAAGAATTTTTCAGAAACCCGCTGCACCCGTATTCAAAAGCTCTTTTAAAAGCCCTTCCTTCAGAAGGAAAAGAAAAACTTTACACAATAAAAGGTGCTCCGCCTACTGTATTTGAAGAGATTACAGGTTGCCGTTTCAACCCGAGATGCGAAAAATGTTTAAAAGGCACCTGCACTGAACAGGTACCTTCCCTCATTAAAATATCAAAATATCACTCAGTAAGTTGCTTTAATTATTAACTACGATTTTAATGTTTCCATATCCCAACATTCAGACAGGCGTTGTTTTATTCCGACGCGGTCATACCATCTGCGTACAAATCTTTCTTCGAACCCCAACCCGCCATTTAATTTTTCGCAGGAATTTAAATCAAATGTAGCCTCAGACATACCCATTTTTATAGTGAAATGCGGCGTCTTTAATTTTTTAGGATCCATTGATATAGTAATGTTATTATACCTTGACGCAGCCATTGTTTTAATGTTGTGGGCGTCAGATTGCACATCAATTAAAAATGTCTTTAAATTACCTTCCAATTCTCTGAAACTAGCCATATACTCTCCTAACTTAATTATTTAAACTATGTATTGGCGGAGGAATATGCCCGCCTCTTGCTACAAACCCGGAAGAACTTAATTCTCCTATATTCATAATCGGCGCTTCGCCCAGCAATCCGCCAAAAACAGCTTTTTCGCCGACCGTTTTGCCGGGAACAGGTATTATTCTGACAGCAGTCGTTTTTTTATTAATCATACCAATTGCCATCTCATCGGCAATCATACCTGCAATTGTATCTTCCGGAGTATTTCCGGGTATCGCAATCATATCAAGCCCGACAGAACATACAGAGGTCATAGCCTCTAATTTATCAAAAGTTAAATATCCTTTATCCGCAGCCTCAATCATGCCGGCATCTTCCGAGACAGGAATAAAAGCACCTGATAAGCCGCCGACATTAGAGCTTGCCATAATACCGCCTTTTTTTACGGCATCATTTAGCATTGCAAGCGCAGCAGTTGTACCATGCGCACCGACATGTTCAAGCCCCATTGCCTGAAAAATCTCTGCAACACTATCTCCGACTTTCGGAGTCGGCGCAAGAGACAGGTCAAGAACGCCAAATGGCACACCGAGCATTTGAGCTAATTCTCTGCCTACTAATTCTCCGGTTGTTGTTATTTTATATGCAGTTTGTTTTATTCTGACAGCCAGTTCTGACAAATCAGCATCTGCAGGTAATTGAGCCACAGCATTTTTAACGACACCGGGTCCGGAGACTCCGACATTTAAAGCACATTCTGGTTCGCCATATCCGCAATAAGCTCCTGCCATAAAAGGATTGTCGCTTACTGAATTACAAAAACAAACAAACTTTGCAGCCCCTAGTCCGTCACTGTCAGAAGTTAATTCAGCAGCTTCTTTAATTACTCTGCTTACTTCCCGGACAGCGTCCATATTAATCCCGGCTTTAGAAGACGCAACATTAACTGAGGAACAAAGCCTTGAAGTAGTACTAAGAGCCTCCGGTATAGACTCAATCAAAGCTCTGTCACCCGATGTAAAACCTTTCTCAACAAGGGCGGAATACCCGCCAATGAAATCAACATTTAATTCTTCCGCCATTTTATCAAGCGTTCCGGCTATTTTTAAGTAATCCTTTTCAAGTGCACTTTCTGCCAGTATTGAAACAGGGGTCACGGAAATCCGTTTATTTACAATAGGAATAGAATAATTATCTTCTATAATTGAAGCATAATTTACCAGATTTTCCGCATAAGATTTTAATTTATAAGAAATCTTGTCGCATACACGATTAATATCTTCACTTATACAATCGCGCAAACTGACAGCAAGCGTCACAGTTCTGATATCAAAATTGTGAAGCCGTATCATATCAATAGTTTCTAATACTTTTTCTTTATCAAACATAATACAGATGGATTATAACACATTTTAAGCTATTTAATCAACCTTACAAAGAAGTTATCCGGCTTTGTATCTGGGTACAAGAAGCGCCGGATCAGCAACGGCTGTTGAATATATAACAAAATCATTATCACGTAATAAATATTTACGCATGGCAGCACGGTTTGTAACTCTTTCGCTGCAAACGTATGAATCCACACGATCCTTTAAATATCCGGCAAATATTTTTTGCTTTTCGGATAATTTATAATCCTTTAAATTTTTGACGATATACATATATATTAATTATATACCACAATTACGGCTTTTTTAACTTTTTGAGAGTCAGAAATTAAGTTTTGTAAATTTAAATATTTGGTTTAATAACTGCAATAGCAGGATTATACTAAATCCCGCCGGTTTAGTTTGATTATGTTTATGCTAAACTTGTACACATAACACACATAAATAAGGCGGCGCTATGGAAAGATTTTTTGGAATATTTGGTATAATCATAATTTTTGCAATCGCTTTTGCATTGTCTAACAACAGAAAAGCAATTAACTACAAAACTGTAATTACCGGTTTTGTTCTCCAAATCTTACTCGCCGTATTTATTTTTAAAGTTCCGCTAGGACAACAAATATTTATGTTTTTCGGACATTGTATACAAAAAATTCTGGATTTTGCCTACATAGGCGGGCATTTTGTATTTGGCGGACTTATGGACACAGATATTTTTGATAACTTGTTCGGAAATAAAAACAGGATTTTTGCACTACAGCTTATTGCTTCAAATATTTTCATGATGATACTGGTTAATATTCTCTACTATTACAATATTATGCAGCGTGTTGTATCTTTTTTAGGAAGAGCAATGAATAAAATTATGGAAGTATCCGGCGCGGAAGCACTTTCTAATGTTGCAAGCTCTTTTGTAGGACAAATCGTTGCTCAAATAATGATTAAACCCTATCTTGAAAAAATGACACGTTCCGAAATTCTTGCATCTATGGCAGGCAGCATGGCGTGCATCTCAGGAGCAATGATGCCTATTTACATAGGAATGGGTATCCCCGCACCGTACATTCTTGCCTCTTCTCTTATGGCTGCACCGGGCGCAATGATTATTTCTAAAATAGTTTATCCGGAAACAGGAACTCCGCTTACAAAAGAGGCTATAAGAATAAGCAAGCGCAGGACACATATAAACGTATTTGATGCAATTTCAAGCGGCGCTTCGGAAGGTATGAAGGTTGCAATAAGTGTTACTGCTATGATTTTAGCTCTTGTTGCCCTTGTTGCTATGATTGATTATATTCTTGGCGGTATCGGATTATTTATATACAAAATATTCCATCTTTCAGCGCCCGTACTTGGTTTTGATTTTCAACATCTCTCATTAAATATGATTTTAGGCAAGTTATTTGCAATATTTGCCTGGATTATCGGAACACCGTTAAACGAGTGCTCTACGGTAGGAGCACTTATGGGCACCAAAATTGTATTAAATGAAATGGTAGCATTTGTTGACCTCACACATATTGCTGACACTTTATCACCAAAAAGTTTTATGCTTGCAAGTTTCGCACTTTGCAGTTTCGGAAACTTCGGCTCTATTGCTATTCAAATCGGCGGTATAGGAGAACTTGCGCCTAATCAGAGAAAAAACCTTGCAAGACTTGCATTGAGAGCACTAATTTGCGGCACCCTGACCTGCTACATGTCAGCAGCCATTGTCGGTATTTTAATAAAGTTTTAAGCAGCTTAAAACTACTATTATTATCAATAATCTTTTTATGCTAAAATCAATTTATGAAAATTGGTGCTGTTTATAATAAATACATAAACAATGTTCAGGAAATTATACACATTCTGGAAACCGGATTGAAGGCATGCAATGCCGAGTATGAAATTTTTAATTCAGAGAATTTAAAAAAAGATTTTGATTTTATATTTGCAATAGGCGGAGACGGAACTATACTTAATGTAGCTAAATTCTATGCATCTCTTAACATTCCTGTAATGGGAGTTAATCTCGGACGCCTTGGATTTCTGTCTCAAACTGATTTGTATATGTTTACACTTGTATTAAAAGACGTCATAAGCGGAAATTACAAAATTGAAGAAAGAATAGGTCTCGAGTTTAACGGATACACTGCACTAAATGATTTTGTAATAAAAAGCTGCCAGAATACAAGAGCAGCAAAATTCGGGCTAGAAATAAACGATTTACCGGTTTGTGAATATATTTCAGACGGGATAATAATCTCCACTCCAACCGGTTCAACCGCATATTGTTTATCCGCCGGCGGTCCGATTCTTGCACCTACCGTAAACGCTTTCACTATTGTTCCGATTTGTCCGCATACTCTCACTGCGCGTCCTCTGGTAATACCTGACACCGAAACTCTGACAATAAAGTCCTCTGATTGTTCTTTATCAGTAGCAGCCGATGGCAGAGATTTAAAAATTAATGCAAATAATATTACGATTAAGAAATCCGATTTCAGGATAAAACTCGCATTTCTTAAAGACAACAACTTTTACAATATTCTGCGCGAAAAACTTTTCTGGGGAGTATCCCCCTGCGGAAATTAGGAAAAAGAATTAACTAATCGCATTTATTCTGGTATAATAATTGCTATGAAACGCGGATTCAGAATACTTTTATTCATTATAGTTTTTATTCTTCTTATCGTTGCCTGTTTCTTCGGTTGGGGATTTATAGAAGAACAATTCCACCATGCACAGGGAGTTTATTATATTTACAAAGGGGATAAGGCTTACTTTAAAAATAATATGAAAAAGACCCTTTATTATTACAAAAAAGGGCTTGAACTTTATCCGGAGCACTATGAAGCGTGGTTCAACCTCGGGAACATTTATGCTGTCCACGAGGATTATTTTGCAGCAATTGAAGCGTACGAACAGGCTATTAAAAATAACCCCAAATATATTCTTGCCAGAATGAACCTCGGAATCGTTTATTCAGAAGACTTAGGCGACTTTGACTCTGCAATAGAGCAATATGATGCGATTATTAAAAATAAATACCGCACCCTATATATTCCCAAAGTCTACAATAACAAAAAAAGTACAAAAGAAAATATCGGTGTAGCCTACTACAACCGCGGTCTTGCATTCCGGCTTAAATCTATTTATCTTCCGGATGAGAAGCGGCACCTTGCAGGAGAATTTGTAGAAAAAGCCATTGAGTCGTATAAAAAAGCTCAAAAATATCTTAAAAAAGATTACGCTAACAGCTATAATATGGGGTTGGCGTACCACGTAAACGGAGATTATACAAATGCTGCAATAAACTACTGTAAAGCTATTGAATACTCTCCCATGAGCTTTGAAGCACATTATAACCTTGCAGTACTTCTAAGACAACTTCATTTTTACAGAGAATCTCTTGACGAGTTTCAAAAAGCCGCCTTAATAATTTCAGAAGACCCTAATGCAACTAATCAAGCAGTATACGTATTCAATCTGCTTAATGAAGCAACAAGACTGCTGATTTTCAATGAACAAAATGTTATTGAGCATCTTACAGACGAACCTATGTACTCATACAGTTATACTTATGTCGGCGGAAAGCTCGTTCCGACAGAAGAACTTGATAAGGCTATTTTAAATAACTTTAAAAAATGTGCAGGCGAAATAATTTTCCTGGAGAATAATAATGATTGATTATATAAAGTTTTTAGAAAATATAACAGGCATTGTAAATACTGATAAACCGATAAACGAAACGGAACAGAATGTTAAAAACGAATTTAACATTTTCGGGGAACCGGAAACCCTGCATATTTTTCTTATGGATAACAGCACGAAAGTTCTTCGCGATTGCTTTTCTGATATGAAGCCGCTGCAAGAACTCTACGAAGATGAAACCGCCGTAGAATACAATAACATGATTGATGAGTTCTGGTTTAACGATTTTATCATAAACGGAAAGGCGTATAAATTACCTCATAACATAGAAGAAATCAGTATTAAAATAAAAAGTCTCGCATTTCCTATTCATAAAGGAGATGATATTTGCGGAATTATTGAAATTGTTTTTAAATCAGAAACGCAAATAATGTTATCATTTCTGCATGTTATGAAAATTTTTTCATCCATTATTGCACTGAAAATCCAAAATACTGTTCTTGATGAAAAAATGCACACAAATGTAGAATTTTATGACTCAATGAAAAGCATTGCCAAAATTATTGAAACCCAGTATGAATTAACATACATAATACCGCTTATCGGAGAAATGCTTGACCGGTTTATTGAAGACCACCTTATCTATATTTTCTTAAGAAATAATGATAAATTTGACCTGATATGGCCAAAGTCCTGTAATGACGAGCGTGCGAAAATTTTAATGCAGCAGCTTGACAGTGAATCCACTTACCTGTTATCTGACGACGGGAAACTCGGTGCATTTGCAATGACCACGGAAAACAACCTTCTGGGCTGTATTATAGCAAAGAGCCTGTCTGAACGATTAAAGCCAAGAGAAATTGACTACCTTGAACAATTAACAAAACAGGCTTCAATAACCATTAACCGGGCAAATTCTTATTCCGAAGTTCTGCAATACGCAACTCTTGATGCCCTCACCGGGCTTAATAATCGCAGACAACTTGAAGTACGTTTAAAACAAGAAACTTCACAGGCTGAACGCCAAAAACACCCGCTTTCCGTAATAATGCTTGACATTGACTTTTTTAAATCATTTAATGATACATACGGACACGCTGTAGGGGATTTAGTACTTAAGGAAGTTGCAGATACGGTTAAAAAGACCCTGCGGGAGTCAGATATCCCTGCACGATACGGCGGAGAAGAAATATGCGTTCTATTACCTTTTACAGATTTAGAACACGCAAGACAGGTCGCTGAAAGGGTAAGACAAAATATAGAAGAACACGAAGTCCCTGTTATAATAGATGAAAAAGAACAGGTTTTAAAAATCACTGTCAGTCTGGGGGTTGCACAGTATACAGCAGGTACTAAACCGGAAGAACTATATATAAAAGCCGATGAAGCTCTCTACAAAGCAAAGCGTAACGGAAGGAACAGGGTTGAAATAAATGAAAACGTATAAAAGGATTTGTAAAACATTAGATGATACAGCAAAACTTGCACAGGATTTTTCCGTCTTAGTAAAAGACGGTGCATTTATTTGTCTCTACGGAGAAATCGGCGCCGGAAAAACAGCATTTGTAAAAAAACTTGCCTCCGCTCTGGGGGTTACAGAAAGGGTCACCAGTCCCAGTTTTGTAATTTTAAATGAATACCACAGCGCAAAACTTCCGCTTTATCATTTTGATTTATACCGTTTGGAAAATGCAGGAATTTCCACAATAGAAGACGAACTAAGAGAATACACCTCAGGAAAGAAAATTACACTCGTTGAATGGGCGGAATTTGATTCAGGTGCTCTTCCTTTTGACCGAATTGAAATAAATGTAACATACTCTGATGATGATACAAGATGTTACGAATTTTCTTGCAAAGGCAATACTTACAAACATATAATTGAGGATTTGAACCGTGTTAACGCTTAATTTTGATACAAG
>CASELB010000172.1 GCA_949288685.1 uncultured bacterium | reverse complement strand
TAATGTCGGTATTGTAATTCTTGGTGAATATACACATATTAAAGAAGGTATGACTGTAAAAACTACCGGTAAGATTGCGTCTGTTCCTGTAGGACCGGAATTAATCGGCAGAATAGTTAACCCTAACGGTGTACCTATTGACGGTAAAGGTGATTTACATACTTCTAAAATAAGACCAATCGAACGTGTTGCTCCGGGGATTGTTGACAGAAAATCTGTATTCCAACCGTTGCAAACAGGTTTAACTGCTATTGACGCACTTACACCTATCGGACGCGGACAACGTGAGTTGATTATCGGCGACAGACAAACCGGTAAAACAGCTATAGCGCTGGATACAATTTTGAACCAGAAAGGTCAGGATGTAATTTGTATCTATGTTGCAATAGGTCAAAAAGCATCAACTGTTGCACAGCTTGCGAAAACTCTTGAAACCCACGGTGCAATGGATTATTCAATTATTGTATCCGCTACGGCTAATGAATCCGCACCGTTACAATATATTGCTCCGTTTGCCGGAGTTACTATGGCAGAAGAGTTTATGGAACAAGGAAAACACGTTCTTATAATTTATGATGACCTTACAAAGCACGCTCAGGCTTATCGTGCAATGAGCTTGCTGCTTAAGAGACCGCCTGGACGTGAAGCATATCCGGGTGATGTATTCTATCTTCACTCAAGACTTCTTGAACGTGCGGTTAAACTTAATGATGAATTGGGCGGTGGTAGTATTACCGCTCTACCGATTATTGAAACACAGGCAGGTGACGTTTCTGCATATATTCCGACTAACGTTATTTCTATTACGGATGGGCAGATATTCCTTGAATCTGCACTCTTTAACTCAGGTGTGCGTCCTGCAATTAACGCCGGTATCTCTGTATCACGGGTTGGCGGCGCTGCTCAAACTAAAGGTATTAAACAGGTTGCAGGTAAATTAAGACTTGACCTTGCACAATTCAGAGAGTTGGAAGCGTTTGCACAGTTTGCATCTGACCTGGATGCGGCAACTAAAAACCAGTTGTTAAGAGGTCAAAAATTGACGGAAGTTCTTAAACAACCTCAATATAAGCCGTTATCTGTTGCAAAACAGGTAAGTATTCTATTTGCTGCAAACGAAGGATTTTTAGATGATGTGGATAATAAAGAAATCCAAAAATTTAAAGATTCCTGGTTTGAATATTTTGAAGCAAATATGCCTGAATTGCGTGAACGCTTGGACGGCGGAAGTGCGCTTTCTGACGAAGATAAAGAAGAACTCAGAAAAACACTTACAAACTTTAAGGCAACATTATAATTAGGAAAAACTAATGCCAAATTTAAAAGATATTAAAAACAGAATAATGAGCGTAGAAAATACGAAGAAAATAACCAAAGCTATGAAAATGGTGGCTGCGGCTAAGGTTAAGCGTGCGGAAACAACCGTAAAATCGGCGCGCCCGTTTTCTAACGAGTTATTATCTTTGTTCAAAACTATGCTTTCTAAGGTTGATATTTCCGTTCCTGACGGTATTACTCCGGAACGCGCAATTGATAATTACAGAGAGCTGCTTGCTCCCCGCGAAATTAAAACGGCAGGACTTCTTGTTGTAACATCAAATAAAGGATTGGCGGGTGCGTATAATGCTAATATTATCCGTGCCGTTAATAAAGAAATAGAAGATAATACGGCAGCAGGAATTAATACACGCCTTTATATTGTGGGGCTGAAAGGAACAGCAGCGTATAAGCATGTTACTGGTAATGTAAAAGTTGCTAAAACATATACATCAGTTGTAGATAATCCGTCTGCCGGTGCGGCGGATATGATTGCGCAGGATTTGGCGGAAGATTATGTAGCCGGTGAAATTGACGGGATTAAAATTATTACTACACACTTCAATAATATGATGTCCTATTCACTGACCGAGCAGCAGCTTTTGCCTGTTAATCTGGATGATGTGGAACCTGCGGAGCTTGATCCTTTAATGGAATTTGAGCCGTCGCCTAACAGTGTTTTACAGGCTATTGTTCCTATGTATTTGTCAAATACGGTATTTCAAGCCCTTCTTGAGGCAAGTGCAAGTGAACTGGCTTCAAGAATGACGGCTATGTCTGCAGCTTCAAATAATGCAGAAGAAATGATTACTAATTTGACTATCAATTATAATAAAGCGCGTCAGGCTGCAATTACGCAAGAGCTTGTAGAAATTGTATCCGGTGCAAATGCTGCAAAAGGGTAATAAAATAGATTGAATACTTAAAAAAAATCGGCTGTTTAAACAGCCGATTTTTTAATTTGTATTTGTTAATCCTTATTTTTGCAAGCAGCAACAACTGCTATAAAACCACCGATTAGCAACACCCATCCCCAGATAGAATCTCTGTCTGCTCCTATTGCATCATTAACTATCTCGGCGGAGCCTCTAAACCCTTTTGAATAATACTGTTCTGCCAGACTTTGTTTCGTAACACAGGGTTCAAACATTTCGGTTTTCGTCTCGTTTTTATTCTGTGATTTAGTAAAACTGTCTGTTCCGGTTGCTGTAGCAGCTCCCAGCATTGAGGCTGAAAATAATGCTGCGTATAGTGTGTTTGTAATATTTTTTTGATTAATTTTCAAGCCTGAAAAGTTTGCTTGTTGTGCTGGATTAATTGTGTTAACTTTCAACTCTTTTTCTCCGTGTTATTAATGCTGTCTTTTACCTGCCAAAATATATGTAAGTGCTGCCGAAATCAAAGCAAAAACGACAGGACCCGCTGCACTGTCGGCTTTTTGCACAGGCTGCTCTATTAAGGTTTCTTTTTCAAATTTGTCTTGAGCGCTGCTGTTTATAGGTGTAAGTGATATTAGCGGTACAATAGCATCAGATGCAAGGGCTAATTTACTTTTTGACCCCAATTTCATACCAATTCCGTTAAAATTTGTTTGTTCATTTAGTGAAATTTTCATATTAACTTCCCTTTAACCATACTTAATTTCATTTGTAAGCCATCTGGCAATACCACCGATAAATATACCGGATAAAATCGCCATTATGTAGCCCCGGGCGCTTTTTTGATTTTGTTCTTCCTCATACGCTTTATTATTTAAATAACTTTTATAACTTTCTACGTAGCTTTCACCATCATCAGGGATATATTTTTGCAAATCATCATTTGCTTCTCGTTGTCTTTTTCTTTCTTGCAGAACTTCAAGCAGTGCTTCTTCAAACTCTTCATCTGATTGAAGACCGGCTACAACTTCTGTTTTTGGCGGCTGTTGTTCGTTACTGTCCTGCTTTATAAAGCAGTCCGCCGCACCGGCTAATGATGCAGCAAAGATTGCAGAATATGCTAAATTTGCCAACTTTCCGGGTTTAGGCATACTACCCTTGGCATTTACACCGGCTCCGGTGTTAATTGATTGTATTTTCATTTTTTATAACCCTCGAATATTTAATAAAATATTTACTATAATATTATCATATATAATCATATATGCTAGGCAAGTTTTTGTAAAGATATATTACAAATAAATCAGAAAAATAGAGGATAATATGTCGGACTTTTATGGGCAGTCAGAGTTTATACAGCCGTAAGCGCAATATATTATCTCTGGCAGTGGTAAATAAGGTTAAAATACTTGTCAGCCTATGTTCATGCGGAACTTACTCCAAGAGAGTTTTTGAATTTTGTACTTGACAAAATTCAAAAATAGGTTAAAATAAAAATAGGAATTATTACTACTTTTGGTTAAAATATGAATTATTCAAGACAAAGACAGATTATTTTAAATACTTTAGAAGAGTACGCCATACATCCTTCTGCGGACCAATTGTATGATAAAGTGCACGAAAAAGATAAGAGTATTAGCAAAGGTACCTTGTACAGAAATTTAAACCAACTTGCAGAGCAGGGGATAATTAAAAAAATTGACGGATTAGACAATTCCGCACATTTTGACCACAATACGCACGAACACTATCATTTTATCTGTAATAGATGCCACAAAATCTATGATATAGAAAAAGATGATATACAAATTCCCGCAATAAAGAATTATGACGGGTTTACGATTACCAACCACGATATTATCTTCAAGGGAATTTGCAGAGAATGTCAAAATAATAACTTAAATTAAAAATTGAAAGGAAAGAATATGAACGAAAACTTAAAAGGAACAAAAACTGAAAAGAATTTAATGGAAGCATTTGCCGGCGAATCACAGGCAAGAAACAAATATACATACTATGCCTCTCAGGCTAAAAAAGAGGGATATGTACAAATAAGCAAACTTTTTGAAGAAACAGCTAATAATGAAAAAGAGCACGCAAAAATCTGGTTCAAACTGCTGCACGGTGATTCTGTTCCTGAAACACTGATTAATCTTGAAGATGCGGCAAACGGTGAAAATTATGAATGGACAGATATGTACGCAAGATTTGCAAAAGAAGCAAGAAAAGAAGGCTTTACAAGGATTGCAGTGCTCTTTGAACTGGTTGCAAAGATTGAAAAAGAACACGAAGAAAGATATAGAAAACTCTTAGAAAACGTTAAGAATAACAGAGTTTTTGACAAGCAGCCTGACAAAGTAAGATGGGAATGCGCAAACTGCGGTCACGTTTTTGAAGGCGAAAACGCGCCTGAACTCTGCCCTGTGTGCAAACACCCGAAAGCATTTTTCTTTGTAAAAGCTGAAAACTACTAATGACTATCCTTTCTCCTCTGGATACTTAAACCAAAATCGGCGGGCTTATGCCCGCCGATTTTGGTTTACATTGGCGGAGTACTGTAGGGTGCAATTTATTGCACTGTGTATAACCATGTCACCCTGAACTTGTGGATTTTCGGGAGAGTGAAGCGACGCGGAACCCGTAAGGTGGCGGGAAATGTTGAATTTTCCGCCACCCCGAATAATCCAAGACAGTTTCAGGGGCTCACCCGCATGGCTTTGTACTTGTACTCGTGTAAGATCCTGAACAGCGTGAAAATCGTACAAAATAATAACCCGATTTTCTACGCTTTCAGGATGACAGGTATTTTAATACCATTTACCCCCGCCACCATGAAGGGGTAAAATATTTATTTCAGGACGTGAAACAAAATATTAATAAATCATTAATTAATTATGTTTCTTTATGGTTTGTGTTATGATATCTTTAATATGAGGAGTACACATGATTGGTTTTTTATTAAAGTTACTTGGGGATCCCAATGAGAAGAAAATAAAGCACATGATGGGTGTTGTAGAACGAATAAACTCTCTGGAGCCGGAGTTTGAGAAATTAACTGATGAAGAGCTTAGAGCAAAAACAGACGAGTTTAAGTCAATACTTGCGAAGCGCCCGACGTCGGATAATGAAAAAGCGGACAGAATATTAGAAAAAGAAGCGCTTGATGCAATACTTCCGGAGGCTTTTGCGACTGTCCGGGAAGCGGGCAAGCGTGTTCTTAATATGAGGCACTTTGATGTTCAACTTATAGGCGGATATTTTCTTCACAATGCACACATTGCAGAGATGAGAACAGGTGAAGGTAAAACCCTTGTAGCAACACTTCCCGCGTACTTAAACGCACTTACAGGTAAAGGTGTTCACGTAATTACGGTTAATGACTATCTTGCAAAGCGTGATAGTGAGTGGATGGGAAAAATTTATAAATTTTTGGGGCTTTCTGTTGGCGTTATCTTATCAAATCACCATTCTCCCACCGAGTTTGAAGATAAGCGTGCCGCGTACGCGTGTGATATTACTTACGGGACAAATAATGAATTCGGATTTGATTATTTAAGAGATAATATGGCTGCAAGCGAAGATATGCTTGTTCAGAGACCTTTTAACTATGCAATCATAGACGAAGTCGACAGTATTTTAATTGACGAGGCAAGAACGCCTTTGATTATAAGCGGACGTGTTGAACAATCAGCGGATACGTATACTTTGATGGCAAAGGTTGCTCCTCAGTTAAAAAAAGACGTTGATTACGAAGTTGATGAAAAAAATAAAAATGTTATTTTAACAGAAGACGGTATTGACAGAGCGCAGGAATTAATCGGGTGTAAAGACCTGTTTGATATTAATACGCAGTATGCGCACAATCTTTTACAGGCACTTAAGGCGAAAGAATTATTTATAAAAGATACGGATTATGTTGTAAAAGATAATCAAGTTGTAATAGTTGATGAGTTTACCGGACGTTTAATGCAGGGCAGACGCTGGTCTGACGGATTGCATCAGGCAATCGAGGCGAAAGAAGGGGTTGAAATACAGGATGAAACCCAAACTTTGGCAAGTATTACTTTCCAAAATCTTTTTAGATTATACCCGAAACTCTCAGGTATGACAGGTACCGCAATGACTGAGGAGGCAGAATTCGGTAAGATTTATAATCTTGAAGTTACTTCTATCCCGACAAACAAACCTGATATTAGAATTAACTATCCGGATGTTATTTTTAAAACAGAGGTTGTAAAGTATAACAAGGTTGTTGACGATATTATTAAACAGCATGAACTCGGGCGCCCTGTGCTTGTCGGTACAATAAGTATTGAAAAATCAGAGTATCTTTCATCACTGCTTAAAAAGCGCGGTATAAAACATAATGTTTTAAATGCGAAACAGCACGAAAGAGAGGCATATATCATTGCACAGGCAGGACGTCTCGGTGCTGTTACAATTGCAACAAACATGGCGGGGCGCGGTACCGATATTCTTCTTGGCGGTAATGCGGAATATCTTGCAAAAGAAAAACTTGAAGCAATGAAAGTATCTCCGGATAATCCTGATTATGAGAGTATTAAAGCCTGTGTTTTTGAAGAAACAAAGCAAATAACAGAAGAAGAGCATAAGAAGGTCGTTGAAGCCGGCGGTCTGCATGTAATAGGTACTGAACGCCATGAATCCCGTCGTATAGATAATCAGTTAAGAGGTCGTGCGGCGCGTCAGGGCGACCCGGGCTCTACAAGGTTCTTTTTATCTTTGCAAGACAACCTGATGAGAATATTCGGCGGTGATAAAATGACTGCTATTATGAATATGATGAACGCTGATGAAGATATGGAAATAGAATCTTCTATTATTACCCGCCAAATTCAGGCTGCGCAGAAGAAAGTCGAAACTTATCACTTTGATATAAGAAAAAGCGTTCTTGAATATGATGATGTTATGAATATACAAAGAGAAAAGTTTTATGCGCAGCGTCGTAAAGTTCTTAAAGGTAAAGGTTTGAGGGAAGATATTAAATATATGATTGAACGCGAAGTCGACAGGCTGTTAAAATCATATATTGCTCCTGAAATGAGTCCTGAAGAATATGTTAAAGAGGATATTGAAACTTTAATTAAAGAACTCCATTCAACGATTCCCCAGTTATCTTATATTGGTTTTGATGATATTAAAAACTATAAGTATCAAAGAATATACGATAATTTAAGAGATGCAGCGCTTAAGGCGTATGATGATCATGAGGAAGAAATAATTAATTTCTATAATGATATTATGAAACAGTACAATCCGGAAGGCTTTACGGAGCAAGTACCGTTTAGTGATGATAATCTAGTTCGCTCGCTTGAACGTGATATATTATTGAGGGTTGTTGATAACCGCTGGATAGACCACCTTCACAATATTGACATGTTGCGAGATGGTATAGGCTTGAGAGCGTACGGACAAAAAGACCCGTTGATTGAGTACAAAAAAGAGGCGTATGACCTGTTTAATAATATGATGTATGAAATTCAGGGTAATACTGTTAAGCATCTTTTCCGTGCCAAGTTTGGAATTCAGTTTGTTGACGGTTCAGAACAGGAAAGCGGAGGTAATTGGGTATAATTGATGTTTAGCACGGATGAAAAGGAAAAGATAGTATCTGTACTTCAAAATGACGGCGTAATAGCGTTTGTTACCGATACTGTCTGGGGATTAGGCTGTCTGCCTGAAAGTGAAAAGGCTGTAAAAAAAATTTATAATATAAAAAACAGAGAAGCCGCAAAACCACTGATTTTAATGTCAAATGAGGTTTATAATCTTTTCCCTTTTGTCAAACCTATACCTATGCAAGCACAGAGGCTTATAAAACAACATTTACCAGGGGCATTGACGGTAGTTCTTGATAAGTCAGCCGATACTCCGGATTTTGTAACTTCCGGTATGAAAACGGTTGGTATAAGGGTTCCGGATAATCCGGTTTTTGCAGAGATTTGTAAGATTATCCCCGGGCATGTTCTTGCTACTACAAGTGCCAATATATCACACGAGCCTCCCGCGCTAAGCTATCAGGAGGCTGTGGATTGTGTAGGAAGTAAGGTTGGTTATATAGTAAATGATTATGGTTTTAAAGCGTTAGGGGTTGCGTCTACGGTTATCGGATTTGTTGATGGTGAGGTTAAAATTTACCGTCAGGGTACTGTTCAAATTTAGTTTGCATTATTAGTTTTCTTTGTTGTTTTTCTTCTTTTTAGTATTTCTCTAATTTCTTTCTTTATTGCTTCCAGCACTTCCGGTGTTAGTTTATCATTTTTTGGTTTAACCGTTTCTGCAATGTTACCGACTTCTTTTATTACTTCACCTGCCGTTTGAGAGACAGTTCCGGCTGCTGCTTGTGCCGGATTTGGAACTTCAATTGCTTCAAGATTTAATTTTTTGTTAGTTCTTTCAAAATCTCTTATTGCGTCAATAAAAATTTCTTTGGTAAGTTTTATATTATCCGGATTTTTCTTTTTATCAAATGCTTGAATTTTTAAGTTCATAACTTTGTTATTCACAGCATTTTCAATTATCTTAGTAATATCACGGTAAGAAGAATTTAAAAGAGCTTCCGCAATAATAGATATATCATTTTTATTTCTCAATAAATCTTTTGCGCAGGGGTGCTTGCCAAGGTACAATCTTAGTGCACCTTCTATAGCCTCTTTGTCCGGATTATCAATAAATATTTTTGTTCCGAAACGGCTCATTGCAGCTTCGTTCATATTACCGATAACACCGGTTGTATTATCAAGAGCCATGTTAGTTGTTGCAAAAACTTTTATATTTTTTAACTTTTTAAATGAATCCATAACTTGTAAGAATGTTTTAATAACAGCCTGTCTGTCCTGATCGGCTCCTGATGACGGATTTTTTATTTCCGATAAAATTGATTCAACTTCATCAAAGAGTACAAAAAATTCTTGATCTGGGTCTTTTCTTGCCTGTTCTATTATGGCATCAGCTTTAAGCTGAATATTTTTTGCAGTGGCGTTCATATATGATTCGCCTTCCCTTGCTATTTTAAATTCTGCTACTTTAGCGCCTACTTTTTTAGCTGCAGAATGAACAAAGTTAGTTTTACCTGTTCCCGGAGGTCCGTGTAATATACAGAACATGTTTGGGTCGAGATTTTCTTTTTCATATAATTTTCTGTACTTGCGCGGGTTTATGACTTCATTCATAAACGCTTGTTTTGCTTCTTTCATTCCGGGGAGTTTGTCAAAGTCTATGACATTCCCGAGGTCTATCCACAAATCATTGGAATATTTTTTAAAATACCCGCCGATTACCGGTTTTAAACTTAAACCGATAAGGATAGTAAGAACAACGGAAACAGCGAGTCCGGCTATTCTGTAAAAATTGTCCCAGTCAAATTTCCTGTGTTGCGGCTGGCGTTGCGGCATCATCGGGAAATAAATACTCGGTCTTTGTTGAGTTTGCTGTGGACGCGGTGTCTGTGGTTGGAATGTATCATTTGTAACCGGTACTAAAGCTGTTCCCGGTTGTTTTGCCATTTGAGAATTAGAATTCTGTACTAAATTATTTGTTTTGGGTTGTTGAGACAATGTGTCTTTTTTGTAATTATTTAATACAGGCATTTGTGTATCAGCGCCAAAACTTACATTATACATAATAAACACTTCCTTAAAAACTTCTACACACCTACTATAAAACCTATCAATCATAAAAATTGACAGAATAAACAATAAATATTTACAAAACTTTACAAATACTTTTATCCCTTCAAAAAGGATAAAAGATAGGAAAATTTTGTCAAAATTTTCTTCTTGAAAAACATATACAGCTTGAATTTAACACTAAATTAAGATTAAAATTTGATTTTTAATTTTTTTAACTATATAATTAACAAGTGTAAAAAATACAATGTATAGTTGGTAGAAAATGGCGCTTAATTTTCAAGATTTAATATTAAATTTATCAAGATTCTGGTCGGATTACGGTTGTATAATTCAACAGCCCTATGATATAGAGAAGGGTGCTTCAACGATGAACCCGGCTACTTTTTTGCGCTCTTTAGGTCCGGAGCCGTGGTCTACTGCAATGGTTGAGCCGTGCAGACGTCCGACGGACGCAAGATATGGTGAAAATCCTAACAGGCTTGGACATTATTTTCAGTATCAGGTTATTTTAAAACCGTCTCCTGATAATGCTCAAGAACTTTATTTGCAGAGTCTTGAGGCTATGGGGATTGATTTATCAAAACATGACGTGAGATTTGTAGAAGATAACTGGGAGTCACCTACTCTCGGTGCTGCCGGTGTAGGTTGGGAAGTTTGGCTTGATGGTATGGAAATTACCCAGTTTACTTATTTCCAACAAGTGGGCGGACTTGAAGTTAAGCCGGTTGCGTTAGAGCTTACTTACGGATTAGAGAGAATTGCAATGTATCTTCAAAACAAAGAGTCTGTTTACGATGTTATGTGGAATAATGAGTTGAAGTACGGCGATATTTATCTTCAAAATGAAATAGAACAATCCAAGTATAATTTTGATTATTCTGACGCAGATTTATTATTTAAATTATTTGATTTGTATCATCAGGAAGTTGATAATTGTGTTAAGGCAGAGCTTGTGCTGCCGGCGTATGATTATGTGCTTAAATGTTCACATACATTCAACTTGCTGGACGCCCGCGGTGTTATATCTAAGGATGAAAGAATTAATTTTATAAACAGAGTAAGAACAATGGCTTCAGCCGTTGCAAATTTATATGTAGAACAGCGTCGGAAACTCGGATTTCCGTTATGTAAGGAAAAGTAATTAATGACAGAAAAAAACAACTATCATTCACAGTCTTCTCTTATGAGGAGTTTGCTCAAGCGTAAAAATCCCGATGAAATGATGGCAGATGCTGCCAAGGGCGGTCTTGAAAAAACATTAGGCGTTTGGGATTTAATTATTTTAGGTGTTGGAGCAATTATCGGCTCGGGTATTTTTGCAATAGTCGGTGTTGCCGCCGCTACTCCGGGAACCGGTGCGGGCCCCGCTCTTATGGTATCAATGGTAATAGCAGCAATCGCATGTGTTTTTTCGGCACTCTGTTATTCAGAATTTTCATCAATGATACCTGTTGCCGGTGGTGCGTATATTTATACGTTTGCAACGCTGGGCGAGTTTGCGGCGTGGATGGTCGGCTGGATTTTGATGTTAGAGTACGCAATCGGATATATTGCGGTTGCTTGCGCGTGGTCTAACCACTTTATGCAATTTTTAAGCGGATTTAAATCTGTTCTTCCGCATTGTATAACTAATCCGCCAATCTGGCTGGTATCGGATTTCCGTTCTGCAGGTGAGTATTTAACTGCTCAGGGCATAAGTCCGGAAACTGTTATTCCTCATGTAGGCAGTATTCCTGTATGTATTAATCTTCCGGCATTTGTTATTGTTGCAATTATTACGATGATATTGATAAAAGGAACAAAAGATTCTACTAAAATGGCAGCCATTATGGTTGTTGTAAAATTAGGTGTTATTGCTTTATTTGTAATTGCCGGTGCATTTTACGTTAAGCCGGAAAACTGGGTTCCTTTTGCGCCAAACGGTTTTCAGGGACTGTTTATGGGCGCGTTTATAATATTTTTTGCTTATATCGGATTTGATGCTCTGGCAACTGCAGCGGAGGAGTGTAAAAATCCGCAAAAAGATTTACCTATAGGTATTATTGGCTCTTTGCTGGTGACAACTGTTGTATATGTTCTTGTTGCACTGGTATTAACAGGAGTAATAAAAACAAACGGTGCTCCTGTTCCGCAGGAGTTTTTGAAGGCGCCTATGGCATATATTATGGAAATGGTAGGACAAAATTGGGTGGCAGGATTAATTTCTGTCGGTTCGCTTGCAGGGCTTACTTCCGTACTGCTTGTTCTGCAGCTTGCTGCAACACGTATTTTATATGCAATGAGTCGTGATAACTTTTTGCCGTCAATATTCCAGAAGCTGCACCCAAAATTTAATACACCGCATATTTTAACCTGGGTTGTCGGTATTATTTGTATGATAGGTACACTTACACTTGACTTGAATATTGCGTCTGAATTATGTAACTTTGGAACATTTACATCATTTATTATCGTTTGTGTTGCGGTACTTATATTGAGAAAAATAGATCCGGACAGACCGAGACCGTTTAAGGTTCCGTTCTCTCCGTGGTTTCCGCTTGCCGGAATAATATTATGTACAGGATTAATGATATTTTCTATGGTTATTAAGCATTCGCTTTCTGCATTGCTGTTTCCTGTTTGGATAATAGTAGGTATTGCAATTTATGCGTGCTACGGATATAAGAAAAACAGATTAATTGAAAAAGATAGTACACTGGAAGAAATAAAAAACGATGAACATAAAATCACTACTTAACAATTTGCTTAAATGTAAAAGTACGGATGAGCTTATTGAAACAACAAAAAAGTCTGAGTTAAAAAAGACCTTAAATATATTTGACTTAATAATAATCGGTATAGGTGCGGTTGTCGGAACCGGAATATTTACAATTATCGGGACTGCAATTGTTGGAACTCCTGATTCTGCCGGCGCCGGTCCTGCTATAATTCTTTCAATGATTCTGGCTGCTGTTGCCTGTGTATTTACGGCATTATGTTATTCTGAAATAGCGGCAATGATACCTGTTGCCGGCAGTGCGTATACTTACACATACGCTACAATGGGCGAATTTATGGCGTGGATGGTAGGCTGGATATTGATGCTGGAGTACGCTATTGGAAACATTACCGTTGCAAGTGCATGGACGGGGTATCTTGTTCAACTTTTAAGAGGATTTAAGCAGTATCTGCCTGATTTTATCGTTCATTTCCCGCTCTGGCTCAGGAATGATTATATTTCTATGCTTAGAATGTGTAAAGTATACGGCTGGGATATACATGATAAAGTCCCGCATATATTCGGGGTAATTCCCGTATCTGTTAACCTTCCGTCAATATTTATAGTTCTTGCGCTTACGTTGCTTTTAATTAAGGGTGTTAAAGAATCTACCCGGGTTGCAGGGATTATGGTAGGACTAAACCTGTTTATGATAATAAGTTTTATTCTGGTAGGTGCTTTTTATGTTAAGCCTGAAAACTGGACTCCGTTTATGACCAACGGTTTTGAAGGCGTATTTATGGGCGCGTTTTTAATTTTCTTTGCATATATCGGATTTGATGCTATTTCAACAACTGCCGAGGAAACGGAAAATCCGCAGCGGGATTTGCCTATTGCAATATTAGGAACTCTTGTTATTTGTACTATTCTGTATATTTGTGTGGCTCTTGTCTTAACAGGTATTGTTCCTATTGCTCAAATTGATACAGGTGCGCCGATTGCTCATGCTATGAGTTTTATTAAAAAAGACTGGTTTGCCGGTTTTATTTCAGTGGGGGCGCTTGCCGCTTTGACCTCTGTTCTTTTGATTTACCAGCTCGGTACTACAAGAATTTTGTATGCAATGAGCCGTGACAGGTTTTTGCCAAAAGGGTGGCGGCTTATACATAAAAAATTTAAAACTCCGTATGTAATGACCTGGTTTGCCGGAATTTCAGTTATAGTATTTTCTCTGTTTATGGATTTAAGAATTTCTGCGGAACTTTGTAATTTTGGAACCTTTACATCATTTATTATTATTTGTATTGCTGTTCTGATTCTCAGAAAAACTGATCCTGACAGAAAAAGACCGTTCAAAGTTCCTTTTTCACCTCTGTTTCCGATTCTCGGAATAATTGTATGCGGCGGATTAATGGTTTATTCGCTTAAAGCGTTAAATGAATCTTCTATTTATTTCCCGTTATGGTTGATAGCCGGTGTTTTAATTTATGTCTTTTACGGGTATAAACAAAAACGTCTGGAAGATGCACAGCGCAGTAACCGTAATAATAATTAAATATGAGACAATTTTTTCTATCATTATTAGAGCTTATTTACAAACAGAAATGTTATTGCTGCGGAAGTTCTGCTGAAAATAGCAAGCTGTGCACAATTTGTTATAACGCGCTTGAACATTGTTCACTTTCGCCGTCCAAGTTTGTAGCGGGGGTAAATGTGTATTGTGCAGGCAGATACAACAAAAATCTGCAAAAAATGATACGCGGTTTGAAGTATCACAGACAAAAGGAAATGGCTGTTTATATTGCACGCTTTATGTATGAATACTGGCAGGATTTAGGGGTTGTCGGTAATTATGAAGTTATACCGGTACCGTTACATCCGAAACGTTTGAAAAAACGAAAATATAATCAGATGGAACTGGTCGCAAATGAGTTTTCAAAATTAAGCGGATATACCGTAAATTCAACTCTTATAAAACGTGTTAAGGAAACACAACCGCAATATAAGTTGAGCAGAATTGAACGGCTTGAGAATTTAAAACAGGCATTTGCGGTTGATAAAAATGAGTATCATGGCGGAGGGGTTTTAATTCTTGATGATATATCAACAACCGGATCCACATTTGAAGTTATGGTAAACGAATTAAAATATAACGGAATTAATAATATTGTATGCTTTGCTGCCGCAACACCATTTTAAAAACAGCATAATAAACGTATAATCAATATACGTTTATAAAAATTTGTAATTTGTGATAGTTTGTTAATGTTGTTCAGCAGAGTATTTTGAAAGTGCTTCCATAGAAATTTCGGCAACATCTTCAATTATGTTGCTTGCTACCATCATTGTATGCTGCTGTGCTTTTGCACATTCTACAGCGTAGGCAAGATCTACCATTGAAGCGCTCATATCACTGCTGATTTGGCTAATATCCATGTTTACTTCCTATTATTAAATGGGGACACTATCATTATAACATCTTTTATATACTTTTCAATATAAACGGATTACAGAGTATATTTTTTACGGGCTGTAATGCTTTTAATTTAAGCATTGTTCTTGTTTTGAATTTGATTTAAAATTTGTTTACAAATACAAAATTGGTGTTTGCAGTGTATTGACAAGAAGTTTTAAATTTTCTAATATTAAGAAAGATTAAGATAAAACCGTTCAGGGGAGAGCAATGGGTATAAGATTAAATAGAAAACAAATGGCAGCTATTGTTTTGCTGATTATAATAGTGCCGATTGTATATAATAAAATATCAGGAGCAATAATGGGGGTGCTGCAAAAACAGGCACTTCTTGCACCGAAAGAAGTTATTGTTGATAATCCGCATATTGAACGGGTTAATGTTTCGGCAGAGGCTACGGGGCGTGTTGAGGCTAAATATTCCGTTGATATAATAGCAAGAGTTCCGGGTTTTTTATTTAAAAAGTATTTTAAAGAAGGAGATTTTGTAAAGAAAGGGCAAATGCTTTTTAAGATTGATCCGAGGGAATATCAGTTAGAGGTTAATAATTCCAGGGCGTCCGTAAAACAGTATGATGCACTGTTAACAAACGCGCAGCAGGAATTAGACCGTGCAAATGCTCTGATTAAAGAGGATTTAATAAGCCGTTCCGATGTTGACCAGAGTCTTGCTGTAAGAAATCAGAACAGAGCTCTTCTTGATGCTGCAAAACAGCAGTATGAACTTGCTAAAGTAAATCTCGGGTATACAGATATAAAGTCTCCTATAGACGGCAGGATAGGTAAAGTTAATATAACAGAGGGCAATTATGTTACCGCAACCTCAGGCGCACTTGTTAATATTGCCAGCCTTAATCCGATATATGTTACGTTTAGCCTTAAAGAAAATGATTTTATAAAACTCATCAAGGCCAGCAATCAGTTCAAAGATGTTCAGGTGTACGTAGAGCTTGATGATGGCAAATGGTATGACAAAGTAGGTAAAATCAATTTTGTAGATAACAAGATTGATAAGGATTCCGGTTCTGTCAGTATGAGAGCGGAATTTGATAATTCCAGACTGTGGCTGATGCCTGGGGCTTATATGAAAGTTAAACTGGTTGCACCTCAGGAAGTTGAATATATTACTGTTCCACAGGCATGTACGAAGGGTGATGCAATGAGCGGGTATTATGTCTGGGCTGTTGTTGACGGTAAGGCTGTCAGAAAAAATATCAAGGTTTCTGATGATATAAATACTAATTGGATTGTTGAAGACGGAGTTGGGTTGGATGATACAATAGTTGTTTCCGGCATACAAAATATTTCTGTTGAAGGACAAAAACTGAAAACAGTAAAAAAGGCAGCCGAAACAACTAATCCTGAAAAAAAGCCTGCGGGAAATGAGTAATGAAAAAAATATTTGATAAAGATAAGCTTTTCTTTTTTATACGCAAGCCGCGTTTTGCACTTGTAATTTCTGTGTGTATAGTAATTCTTGGAATTATATCAATTCTCGGATTAAAACAGGAGAGTTATCCTGATGTAACACCTCCGCAGGTAAGAGTTTCAGCATCGTATGCGGGTGCCAGTGCGGAAGTTATTGAATCTTCAATTGCTACAATTTTAGAAAATAAGTTGAACGGTGTTGAAGATCTGACATATATGACATCAACCTCTTATGACGGCAGTTATTCGCTAACGTTGTATTTTAAAGTCGGATCTGATAAAGATATTAACCTGATGAATGTTCAAAACAGAATACAACAGGTGTTGTCACAATTGCCGGAAGATGTACAGCGAACTGGGGTTACGGCTATAAGTCGCTCATCGGGCTCGGGTGCAATTATAC
Source organism: uncultured bacterium (assembly GCA_949288685.1). Lineage (GTDB taxonomy): Bacteria > Cyanobacteriota > Vampirovibrionia > Gastranaerophilales > Gastranaerophilaceae > CALUTH01. Next base: position 10,942 of record CASELB010000172.1, on the reverse strand, counting down.
TTACACTGTATCCGGAGTCAGGCAACTGGTCACAGCTTGATTTGACAAATTACGGTTCAATATATATCAAAGATGAATTAAAACGGGTGGATGGCGTTGCAGATGTTAACGTATTCGGTGCAGGCGATTATTCTATGAGAATATGGCTTGATCCTCAAAAAATGGCAGGTTTAAATGTTTCCACAAGTGAAATCAGAACAGCAATCTCCAATCAAAATACACAGGTTACGGCTGGCGCTCTCGGACAATTACCGACAGATGAGAAAACAGCACTACAACTAACTTTAAAAACACAGGGCAGATTGGATAAAGTAGAACAGTTTGAAAATATAATTATACGTTCTAATATGGATGGTTCTAATGTCCGCCTTAAGGATGTTGCGCGGGTTGAACTGGGGGCAGCTTCATATTCAAATCTCGGTCTTGTAAACGGAAAGCCGTCTGCGGTTGTTGTAATTTCACAATTACCGGATGCAAACATTATAAACCTATCCAAAGCAGTAGGCGCCAAGGTTGATGAATTAAATTCTAAACTTAATAATGGTATAAAAATTCTTTATGTAAAAGATGATGCAACTTTTATTCATGAGTCAATGAAAGAGGTTGAGTTTACAATTCTTTTAACGGCACTAATTGTTGTTATTATAATATTTTTGTTTCTTGGCGATCCGATGGCAACGCTTGTTCCGTGTGTTACAATACCGGTTTCATTAATAGGTACATTTTTTGCGCTAAACGTAATGGGAATGTCAATAAACCTTTTAACTTTGTTTGCACTCGTCCTTGCGGTTGGTGTTGTTGTTGACGATGCTATTGTTGTAATAGAAAATGTTAAGCGGCACATGGAAGAAGGTAAATCGGCTGTAATTGCTACGCAATTGACAATGGAAGAAGTCGGTTCTTCTCTTGTAGCAATGGCAATGGTTTTGATGGCTGTATTTGTGCCTATTATATTTATGGGCGGTATGACAGGCGTTATGTACAAACAATTTGCAGTTTGTATTGCCGTGTCTATTGCTATATCAGCAATATGTGCCCTGTCGCTTTCTCCTGCTATGTGTTCGCACTTTCTGGGAGTAAAAAATAATAAAACTGACAGAAAGTACGGATTATTTTCTTTTATAAAAGAGAAAGTCGGACATGAATCACAAATTCTGGTTAAAAAATTCAACGACTTCTTTTCAAAAGTCGAAGATTTTTATATGGAATACGTTAAAAAATTTGTGTATGACAAAAAACTTGTTGTTACTTTTTATCTTGGTATTGTCGTGCTAACGCTTTTATGTTTCAGGTTCATATCAACCGGTTTTATTCCTGATGAAGACCAGGGGGTATTGCTTGCAAGTATTACACTACCTGACGGTGCATCACTTTCAAGAACAGAAGATGTTTCAACGAAGTTTGTAAATGAAATTCGTGATATAGACGGAATAAATGAAGAAAAATTAACCGTATTCGGCGGAGACGGCTCAACAAACCAATCTACGGTTATTATTCAGTTAGACGACTATGCTGCCAGAAAAATAGGTGTATTTGACTGGATTAAACGAAAAATCAAAGGTCAGGCAACGGATTTGTCCCATGTTGCGATATTAAATAAAGTAAGGGCAGTAGCCGGAAATACAAAAGAAGCGTCTATTGTTGCCTTTTCACCTCCGGCAATAACCGGTATGAGTATGATGGGCGGATTTGAATTTCAAATGCTTTCAAAAGGAGAGTATACTCCGCAGGAATTGGAGACCTGGGCAAATAAACTCATTTCAGCGGCTAACAAAAATCCGTCATTGTCAAGCGTGTATACATCATTTCAGGCAAATGTGCCTCAATATATAGTCGAAATTGATTATGAAAAGGCGCTTGCGCAGAAGGTCGATTTGCAGGAGCTTTATTCTACATTGTCTTCTATGCTTGGAACGTACTATGTTAACGACTTTAATAAATATGACCGTGTTTTTAAAGTGCAAATGCAGGCAGAAAGCCGGTTTAGAAATAAAGCAACAGATTTATCCGGTATTTATGTTAAAAATACTAACGGTGTAATGGTTCCGATTTTATCAATAATTAAATTAAAACAAACGGTTGGTACTGCTTCTATTTCACGGTATAACCAGTATAAATCCGTTCAAATACAGGGGCAGCAGGCTGCCGGTAAGAGTTCAGGTGATGCTATGAACGCAATGGAAGAAGTTGCAAATACTGTTTTACCGGATGATATTAGTTTTGATTGGTCAGGTACATCCGCTCAGGAGCGCGAGGCGTCAGGACAAACAGCTATGATAATCGGTCTTGCATTGCTTTTTGTATACCTGTTCCTTGTTGCATTGTATGAAAGCTATACTATTCCGGTTGCGGTATTGTTGATTTCGCCTATTGCGGCACTGGGGGCGCTTTTATTCCAGATGATGATTAACCAGTCTTTTGATATTTATTCACAGGTTGGTATGATTACGCTTGTCGGGCTTGCCGCAAAGCAATCCATATTGATTGTTGAATTTGCAAAAGAAGAACACGAAAAATACGGACTTCCGGTTAAAGAGGCAGCAATTAAGGCTGCTAAACTAAGGTTCCGGGCAATTATGATGACTGAACTTGCATTTATTCTCGGGGTTATGCCGATGTTATTTGCCGTAGGTGCCGGTGCAAATTCACGGATTTCGGTAGGTTCTACAGTATTTGGCGGAATGATTGCCGCATGTACTCTGGGGGCTGTTCTTACTCCGGCGTTTTATGTTCTTGTTCAGGAGATTGTTGATAAATTCCCGACTAAAGAAATTACCGAAGAAGATTTGGAGTTGTAATTTTAACTATGAAAAAATTTCTAAGTTTATTTTTAATATTTTCAGTATTCATAATCAATACTAATGCTGTATTTGCGTTCTGGGGTAAAAACAAGGATGATAAAAATGTAAAGCCGGTTCATATTGTTAAGCCTGAAAAGAAAAAGAAGGTTAATAAGCGCAAAGAACGTAAAAAATCAGAAGATAATGCAAAAACAAAAAAAGAAACATCACGCGAAGCGGAAGGAATGTATGAAAGCAAGTTCCCGGTAATTAACAGCCAGATAGAGTATGAAGATTTTAATGGCGAAGTAACTCTTGAGGATTGTATAAAACTTGCTATTTCTCATCACCCTTCAATTATGTCTGCAATAAGCAATGCTGAAATTTATAAAACACAAATCGGTCAGGCGTGGTCTAATTATTTTCCGACTCTTAGTGCCGGCACCAGCTATTCAAGAAATGACATGCTTATGACAATGGGCGGTGGTGCCTATTCAAGTATGATGAACAGAAAATATGACCTGTTTTATGTACCAACTCTCTCTGCTGATATGCTGCTTTTTGACTTCGGTAAAACTAAAGCAAGTGCCGATATGGCAAAAAGAACTTATGAATCATCCAGATATGATGCGGAAACAAGTATTGAGACAGTTATTTATAATGTTAAGGTTGCGTATTATAATGTGCTTTTTGCCGAAGAACAGCAGCTTGTATATGAAGATACCGTAAAAGATTTTGAACTTCAATTAAAACAGGCAAAAGCGTATTATGAAATAGGAAAAAAGGCTAAAATAGATGTTACAACTGCCGAGTATAACCTCGGGAATGCCAAAGTAAATCTTATTAAAGCAAAGAATACCCATGAACTTGCTGCCGCACAGCTTGCAAATGCTGTAGGTATTCCGGAATTAGAAAATGTTGTACTAAAAAGTAAACTTAATACAAAAGTATATGATGTTGAGTTTGATAAACTTTTAAGTACTGCAGAAGCTGCAAGACCATCCCTGCTTTCTGCAAAGAAACGTATGGATGCGGCGGAACTTAATGTACGTGCTGCTAAAAGAGCATTTGCGCCGGACATAAGCGCGTTTGCATCATATAACAGAGGCGGCAGAAGAATTGACAGTGACGACGGGTATCAGTTTGGTGTTCAATTAAATTACACTGCTTTAAATATTTATTTGTTGAAAAAGCGTGTCGATGAGGCAAAAGCAAATTATAAGAAACTTGTTGCAGATTATGAACTTGAGAAACAGAGTGTTTATCTTGAAGTAAAAAGTGCGTATATAAATTTGATGAACTCATTTGACAGTCTCGGTGTTTCAAAACTCGCGTTGCAGCAGGCTAAAGAACAACAGTACCAAGCCTTTAGGCGCTATCAGGTGGGATTGGGTAATGCTATCGAGTTTAAAGATGCAGAAAATACTTATTTGAATGCACAATTGAGTTATTATTCAAACCTTCTTGATTATAATGTTAATGCAGCAGAGCTTGAAAGAGTAATCGGTGCTCCGATAAAAGAAGGTGAACAAGAATTATAATTTTTATTGTATTATTAGAGTATAGAAAAGGAGTTTATATACATGAAAATCCCCAAACTTAATAATCCGCTTCCGCGCCGTTTGTTGTGTCTGCAAAAATCTTATGCAGGACAAAGACCGGATGGCTCAAAATTTCACGGTTATAGTGCCGTTATAAAACATGAACCCGAAGAGATGCTGGGTATAACTCCTAACGGAACAAAATTTTATAAGGAAAAGAAAAATGACAGTTCATTATCTTTGTATATGCAGACACAAAATAATGAAGAAATAGTTGCTCAAAAAAAATCAGGAAAAGTAAGTATTGTAAAAAGCCGTAATAAAAAAATTGTTTCAAATACAGAAACCATAACAGTTATACGTGACTTTAAAAGCGGCGAAGATGTCATTTTAAAAATGGTTAAACAAAATGATAAACTTGGCGAGAAAACAAAAGGTCTGCCAAAGTTTGTAAGAAAACTTTTTGAATTAATGTAGCTTTAATTATCCTGAATACTTATTTCTGTAAGAGCAAGCCGTGCATTTTTGTATGTCGGGTCTTGTTCAAGAATTTCCTGATAAAGTTTATTTGCTCTTTCTTTATCGTGCGTTTCGTAGATTAGAGCCAGATAATATTTAGCATCTATTAATGAGTCGTCAATAGAAATCGCTTTTATAAGTGAATCTTCGGCATTTTTAATATCCTGTTGCGAATGATATAGGATACCCATTTTCATGTGACCAACAGCGTTTTCATCATCAATGCTTAATAAATCCGAAAGGGCTTTCTTTTCTTCAAAGACATTTCCTAATTGATGGTGGCATTCTGCAAGTTTGATATAATATTCACAGGATTCAGCCTCTTCCTTTTCAAATTCAATTGCTTTCAACAGATACATAACGGCATCATTATAATTTCCGTTCTTCATACTGACCATTGCAAAATTATAATAGACTTTAGGGTTTAAAGCATCGTATTGCATAGCATTTGTAAGATACTTTAAAGCCTCGCTATCATCAAATTTTTTGCCGCGTTCTTTGTACATTGCCCAGTCAATATACAATTCACATATTTTGGCACGGATTTCTTTTGCTTCTTTCTGGTCGGCATCATCAAGCAGAGTTTTATACTTTTCAAGTGCTGCTTTAAAGTTTTTGTGCTGGCGGTATGCCATAGCAAGTTCCATTGTTACGTCGTATGCATTTTGAGATAACATTACCAGATCTTCAAGAATTTGTATACCTTCATCCAGCCGTCCTTGTTTAACAAGCAGTAGTGCAATTGTGTTTCTGGTTTTGAATGTATCAGCCCCCGGAATTTCAAGCAGTCTGTTTGCCGAATCAAGTGCTCCGTCAAAATCTTCAAGTTCGGATTTAATTTCAATGACGCTGTCTAAAAGTCCTATTTTTTGTCTGTTATCTGTTGTGAAAGTTAGCATATATTCAAGTATTTCAAGTGCTTTGGGCAGATTTTTAATTTTAATATACAGGTTTGCAAGTTTTTTATTTGTGTCAAAGTCTGTAGGGTAAATTGTTAATCGTTGCTTGTACGCTTCAAATGCTGCCGGATAGTATCCTGCTGCTTCGTTCAGGTCTGCAAGGATTGAATACATTTCAGCCTGTTCGGGAGTCTCTTCTATCATTTCTGTATAAAGTTTGTAAGCATTTATTGCCGAATAAATCTGATCGGTCTGTTTATACAGTTCTGCAAGCCTTTTTACAACATCTGCCTGTTGTTCATCTTGCTGGTAGCATATTTCAAACTGGGTCAGAGCGTCCATATACATTTCTTTTTTTACATAGCATTCTCCGAGCAGTTTTCTGACTTCAAGATTCTGGGGCAGATGCTTTAAAAGAAGTATGCATTCATTTATTGCTTTATTTATTTTTTTTGTTTCATAATAAGATTTTGCAAGATATTCTCTTACAGTAAAATTCCCCGGTACACGTTCAAGGTACTTGGTTGCAAAGAGTTCAAGCAGTGCGTATTCTTTTTTCTTATATAATACGTCAACCTGTTCGATTATATTCTTGGTCGTAAGTTGTAATTCGTCATGGGGGTCTTTGGAGCCGGAATAGAGCAGTAAGGAGTACAGGACATATATTGCCCCGCCAGCCAGTACAACTGCTGCTAGTATTATAATTAAGTTAACCATAAGTGCCCTCTTATTGTTAAATTATATATTATTTTGCGGTAAAAGTGAATACTGTTAAAACATGAAAAAAGCGCACTGCTTTTGTGCGCTTTTTTGTTTAAAGAATTTAAGATTTAATTAGCTTTGAGCTAATTCGTCTTTTTGCTTTTTAATAAGGTCCTGAATCTTATTAATCATTTCTTCGCCCTTAGCCTGCATATCTGAAATGATGTCATCAGCTTTTCTCTGTATATCTTTAACGGTGTCTTCTGTTCTTTTAGCAACGTCAGAGGCAACATCACCAATCATTTCTCTGGTTTCAGCGCCGGACTGAGGAGCAAGAAGAATTCCTGCTAAAGCACCGAGGGCAGCACCAACAGCAAATCCTGCAAAAAATTTCATAACTGACATAATTTATTTCTCCTTTTCTTTTTTTAGTATAAATGACCGTTTAGTTAAATATATTCTACACAAAGACTAACTAAAAAGTTTACTATTTCAATTTTGATTTTATAAAGTTGGAAACGCCGCGCAATGCGAGTTTTGAAATCGCAAAAATGCCGCCGCCAACCGTTGTAAGAACTTTTTTACTCTGTCTTGCCGCTTCTTTTACCTTGCTTTCAACATTTGTAACAATATTGTTAGCTTCTTTTACTCTGGTAGAAACGATTTCCACAGTCTCGTTTACATTTTTTAAAGTCGGCTCAAGCTCTGTTTTTACGATATTAGCAGTATCGTTCATTGTGTTTGTAAGTCTTGATAAGTCAAACAGCACCTTTATAACGAATATCCCGATGAGGATAAGCATTACGGCGCTTGTCCAGGTCAAAAATACTAAACCGTGTGTTAGCTGTAAATCCATAATAATCCTTTCTAATTAAAATCGTAGTCGGTAGTTTCCAACTGTTTTGCTTTTTGCATTCTCATAGACTTCAGCTTATCATTAATTTTTTTGTACTGTCTTTCAAGTTTATATCTAAGCAGGTCAACGGATTCAATAGCATTCTTTTTTGCTTCGGATATTGCGGGAGAATTTTTTTCTATAAATTCACAAATGGAATTTTTAAGTATTTCCCGTGATTCTGCGCCCGGTTTTGGTGCATACAGAATACCTGCAATTATACCGCCGATTACTCCGGCAATAAGTCCCATGCCAAATCCTATTGATGATTTTTCTTTGCACATAATCTTTTTTCCTCTTTTCTTTTCTCAATTATAACATATTTTAAACTTTTGATAAATACCTGACTACCTTATAGCCCAGTTTTGTGGAGTCGATAAATCTACGGTAAGTTTTGGGTATAAAAAGCATAAATAAAGAGATAATGGTTGATTTTATTCCGGAAACCCCTAATTTGCGATATCTTTTGTCAAAATTTTGGAATGTAACTTCAACCAGTTCTTTGTATGCGGCGGTGACTTCTTTAAAGTAATACATTGAATATTTTACTATGTTTCTTTCGGCCTTTAGTTTTTCATCAAGCTCTATTATTGCAAGATCAATGTCTACAAGTTTTATTATGACAAAACCTGTAATAATTAATTCTGCAATAAATACGATTGTGAGTAAAAAAAGTATCATGTTGTCCTTCTTTGTATTACCATGCTATTATATTTTATTTTTCAAAAAAAATAAATACCGTTTGGGAGAATATTTTAATGCGGAATATTAAACTCTTAATAACACTGTTAGCGGCAAAAAGTGCGTATGCACTTATAAAATTGACTAATGCCGGTGAAGGAACATCTTTTATAGGAACGCTGGTTTTGAAAAATTATCCGGATTTTTTGTCTGATGCGGTCAGGTTTATTAAATCCGATAAGATTATGGTAACCGGAACAAACGGTAAAACGACGACTTGCGGGATAATAAGTTCGGTATTGCGCGCTAACGGGAAAATGCCGGTTGCTAATTCAAGAGGCGCAAATATGCTTGCCGGTGTTGCAAACGCGTTTGCACTGACTCTTGAGCCAGGCAAAGTTTATGATAACTGTGTTATAGAGTCTGATGAAGCGTATCTTTCAAAAACCGCTAAATTTATTAAAGCTGATTATCTTGTTGTTACAAATTTGTTCCGTGATCAGCTTGACCGGTATGGTGAACTTGATACTACAAAACAGAAAATTCAGGAAGGGATTGACTTTATGCCGGATGTTCGGTTGATTTTAAATGCTGATGATCCGCTTGTATCAAGTCTTCATGCTAAAAATAAAAAGCCGGTGTTTTACGGAATAAAAAATATTACGGATAATAGCGGAAATAAAATGAATTTGGCTCCGGAAGAGATTTTTAATTTCCACTGCGGAAAAGTGTTGAAGTATACTAAAAAATTCTACGCACAGCAGGGACACTATTATTGTGAATGCGGATATAGACGTCCTGAACCTGATTTTGAGGCAGAAGTTGTACTTGAAAAAAACTTTTCGTTAATAAGGCTTGGTAATGAAGAATTTAAAGTGCCGCTTGTCGGTTTGTTTAACGCTTATAACGCACTTGCCGCAATTGTTCTGCTTAAAGCAACAGGGGTTAAAAATATTGCGGCTCCGCTTTTGGATTTTAAAACGGAGTTCGGAAGAAGTGAATTGAGAGATGTTAGAGGTCATAAAACCTTAATACAACTAATTAAAAACCCCGCAGGAGCCAGTGAAGTTATTAAAAGTGTGGATCTGGACTCTAATTTATTAATTATAATTAATGATAACTACGCAGATGGTCGGGATGTTTCGTGGTTGTGGGACGCTGATTTTGAGAGACTGAAATATTCCGAAAAACCGGTTGTTGTATCAGGCTTAAGGGCGGAAGATATGGCGGTTAGGCTTAAATATGCAGGTGTATCGGATGATAAAATAATTGTTCTCCCCGATATTAAAAAAGCTATTGACTATGTGCTGACTATTGCAGAAAATAATATTACGATACTCCCGACTTATACGGCTTTGCTGGAATTAAATAAGCTGTGGAAAAAATTATAGGAGGCGGATATGCTTTTAGGTGTAAATATTGATCATGTTGCGACGCTAAGAAATGCAAGGGGCGGTGTTGAACCGGATGTCTTGAAAGCTGCCAGAATTTGTAATGATGCAGGTGCAAATAGTATTACAACCCATTTGAGGGAGGACAGGCGGCATATTAATGATATGGATGTGGAATTGATAAGCAAACTCCCGCGGACGGTTCTTAATCTTGAAATGGCAATGACTGATGAAATGCAGAAAATTGCTTTGCGTATATTGCCTCATTCTGTTTGTATTGTTCCTGAAAAAAGACAGGAATTAACAACAGAAGGCGGGTTGGATGTTTACGGGCAGCTTGAAAGAGCTTGCAGGTTTGTTGAGCCGTTACATAATGCCGGTATTGAAGTAAGTTTTTTTATTGATCCGGATATTTCTCAGGTGTCTGCAGCGGCTAAAACCGGCGCGAAATTTATTGAACTCCATACAGGAAGATACTCTGAGGAATTTGGCGGTGAATTGGAACAAAAAACTTTTGATGATTTAAAGGGTGCGGCTGTTTTTGCTCAAAATCTGGGGTTAACAGTAAATGCGGGACACGGGTTAAATTATCAAAATGTTAAAAGAATGAAAGAAATTCCTAACCTCTATGAATTAAACATAGGGCACAGTATAATCTCAAGAGCTGTGTTTGTAGGTTTGAAACAGGCAGTTGTTGAAATGAAGGAGCTGGTAAATTAATGTCAAAATCCAGAGAAGAAATAGTTGAGGAAATGCAGCAAGTCGCGGAGCAAATGCGGCTTGATGATATTGAAGAAAATCCGGATATTGTGAATGAATTTTTTGTGTGTGACGCTTGCGGCGGGTATAAGTGTCTTGCCGGTTCTATTCAATATAATGAATACCGCCTTTGTAATGATTGTGTGTTGTTGGCGGAGACAGGCTTTGAACTTGGCAGCTTGAAGAATATAGAACAATTTATCGATGCTATGGAAGATAAACGCCTTGAGGCTGAGTGTGAGTATATAAAACAGAATGAAAAAGGGTTAAATAATTAATAATTAGAAAAAGGCTTCATTGTTATGAAGCCTTTTTCCATTTACATCCCGGTATTTCTTCTGTTATATGTCCCATAACCGGAGTCTGGTCTTCCAAAATTAATACATCCGCCGTCATGAGTATTAGCGGTTGGGCTGTCCGATACGCCGGTGCCATAATCCATTTGTTCTGCTGATTCCAGCTTTTGAGTGACATCTTTTTGTTTTCCGCCACTACCGCCGCCACCTTTGTTTGGTTTTGGTGTTGTGTCAATTGGTTTAATTTCAGGATCCGGCTTAGGCTCAGGCTCCGGCTGCGGTTCCGGCTCAGGAGTTGGTTCGGGCTCCGGTTGAGGCGCAGGTGGAGTAGGTTCAGGTTCCGGCTCCGGTTGTGGCTCCGGCTCGGGTTCAGGAGTAGGAGTTGGTGTAGGTTCCGGTGTAGGTTCCGGTTCCTGTTCCGGCGGAGGCGGCGGAGTTATCCCGGGGATAGCGTTCGCACTCGGTTCACCGCTTGGGGT
>CASELB010000171.1 GCA_949288685.1 uncultured bacterium | reverse complement strand
TCATCAATCTTGTCTAAAAATCCTTCGGGCATTGAAATTAAAACTCTAGCCATAATTTATTCTCCTTATCTAATATCCTGTTTTTCGCTCTTGTATATATATAAAGTATTTCTCATTAAAATAATTGCCAAATATTTTTGCAATTATTAAGTTTTGTAACAATAACTTTATATTTCAGAACAACGATAATACAGAAATATTAGCGAAATTCATAGTATTGATACGATACACCTTCAGTATAGGAGTATTATAACATATATTTTTAATCCGGTAAACAGTCGTTACATAAATTTGTTATAAAAATTAACTATGGAGTATTACTTATCCCAGGGGAACAACTTAAATAAAACGCTTGATTGCGTAAGGAATATATTTAAGTAAGTCGGAGGCGAGAACACTGTACTCTGTAAGTTCTTGCGATGCAATTTCACCTGTTAAACCGTGCAGATAAACACCTGTTTTGGCGGCTTCAAATAAATCCGCTCCCTGAGCAATTAATCCGGTAATAATCCCGCATAACACATCTCCGCTGCCGGCTTTTGCGAGAGCACTGTTTCCGGTTTCATTTATGTAAATTTCACCCTCTGCAGAGCAAACTCTTGTTCTGTGCCCTTTTAAAACTACAACACAATTAAAAGTTTCAGAGAGTTTTTTAACGTAAAAATCCGGATTTTCCGTCACTACAGCAGTTTCAACATTTAAAAGTCTTGCAGCCTCCGCGGGGTGAGGGGTAATTACAAGCCTTGCCGGCAATTTAATATCTTTTACTTTTGACAACAGAGTCAAACCGCCCGCATCAATTACCACAGGAATATTATGCAATGATAACTCACAGAGAACTGTCGTAAACATTGCTTCAACAGCTTGTTCAACAGAAAGTCCGCACCCGATTGATATAACATTATAATTAACAAGATTTTTTTTAGCTTCTTCTAACGGCAGGTAAACTATATCAGGCGTTAACGAAGATACGGCGGAAATAACTTTAGGAAAAGAAGATAGTGTCACATATCCGCACCCGATTTTAAGTGCAGAAATACTGGATAAATAAGCAGCGCCCGTATAATTTTCAGAGCCTGCAATATTCAATACTTTACCAAAAGTACCTTTATGTGACTCCTGTTTTCTCTTAGAAAGTTTAAATTCCATTTTGCCTTATCACCTCATATACCGTAATTGCAACAGAGTTGGAAAGATTTAGACTGCGCTGCCCCTCTTTCATCGGAATAGTTACAGCAGTGTCTTTTTTAACATATTCATCCGGCAGCCCACGGGTTTCCGGTCCGAATACAAGAAAATCTCCATCCTTGTACTTTATTTCAGTATAGAGTTTTTTAGATTTTGTTGTCAAATAGTAAAATGTACTATCAGGAAATGCTTTATATAGTTCCTCCATATTATCCGTTTTATGGATATCTACACTCTCCCAATAATCTAATCCGGCACGCTTAGTATACTTACTTGAAAGGGAAAATCCCAATTTCCCGACAAGATACAAAGACGCACCGCAGCAAGCACAGAGGCGGGCAATATTACCTGTGTTTTGAGGGATTTCAGGTTCGTATAAGACTACATTAATTCTGCTCATTTTTCTCAAACAAATATTTTGATTCAATTACGACAGGAAGTCCGCGCACAACGCAAAATACAATAGCAATAACCGCCAGCCAGTAACCGACAGTAAACACCGCATCAGGCGCAGGACAACCGGGAACCTTTGATGCTACGATAACAACAAACGCCGCAACTTTTGCAACTGCATAACTAATTCTCATAAACTTTGATGAAGTAATAAAAATACAAACCGGATTTTTCTGCATTGTAGTTGCTCCGAAAGCAGTAAAACCTTTTTCCATAGCAGCACTTCTTATTGTATCGGTTATAAACCCTCTTGTTATTGCAATCAGCGGGAAAATTATTGATAACCAGCCCATAACAGCAAAAAGTATCCAGAAAGTATTTTCAACAATCCTGTCGCTCATAATATCAAGAAGCGCACCAAGTTTTGAAGACTCGTTAAACTTTCTTGCGACATAGCCGTCAAGCCCGTCCATTGCAAAAGCAAGAATAGTTAGTATAAGGGCTGCAACACCCGCCGCAGTGCTGTCAAGATGAGCGTATATTAGATATACGCCGATAAACATTAAAATAACTCTAAAAATTGTTATAAAATTTGCCATATATGCCTCTTCCCGGTTTACAAAACAATCTTTTAAATACTACTGCTTCAGACGTGATGTTGCAAAATTCTTCTCTTTTTCATCAAGAATTTTAACCCTTGAACCGAGCATAATTTTTTCAGCCTCTTCAAGAATACTAACCACAACATACCCGTTTTGTCCGTCAGAACGCGGTTCCTGTCCTGTTGCGCAGCAGTTAAGAAAATGCTGGCACTCAAGTTTAAGCGGTTCTATTTCAAGATAATCCAGCGCAATAACTTCTGTTTTATTTGCAACAAAATTATCATAAAGTTTAAGTTTATTTTCAGGAAGAGTATCGTCAAAAATTGCCGTTTTCTTTGTTCCTCTAACCAGCAAGTTAACGTGTTTTTGCGGAGTAATCCAACTATCGGAAATATGTCCGAGCATTCCGCCTTCAAACTCAATACTGATATGAGTAATATCCATTATTTCATTTCTGTCCGATGAACAACCGATTGCAGAAACAACACGGAGCGGAGTTTTACCGGTAACATACGCCATCATGGAAACATCATGCGGCGCCAAATCCCACATAACACTTCTGTCATTTTTAAAGTAATTAACATTTAACCTATCGCTTTGTGCGTATACTAAATCACCTAAAACGCCTTCTTCAATAAGCATTTTAAGCCTGTTAACAGCCGGATGGTAAAGGAGCAGGTGCCCGACCATAAGAATCAACCCTTTTTCTTCCGCCAATTCCGTAAGTTCTTTTGCTTCTCGCGCCACCGTAGAAATCGGTTTTTCCACATAAACGTGTTTGCCTGCATTAAGAAGTGCTTTCACAATCTTAAAGTGCGTATGACTCGGAGTTACAACGACTACACCGGTAATTTCCGGATCATTCAAAATATCGTTCATATCCTTTGTTACTTTTATAGATGGATAGAGTTCTTTAACCTTTTTTAAAGTCTCTTCATCCAAATCACAAACGGTTGAGAGTGTATTGAGGTTATAAAAATTCCTTACAATATTTTTGCCCCACAAACCATAGCCGATTACTGCAATTTTCTGTTCTTTCATACTTACTTCACCCTTTATTAACAAAATTATATAACAACAGAGTTTTGTGTACAAGCAGCGATAATCAAATAATAAAAATATTTATAAAAATTACCTACTTGCACCCCTTAATAAAAACTGATACAATGCTGTAAAAAAGGATTTTGCGTGATGAAAAAACTAATCATTATATTACTGACACTTTGCACATTAACCCTGACCGGGATAACCGTATTTGCAAAAGGTTCTAATGCCGCTAATGTTCAGTATGATTCTTTTTCAAATGTTCAGGCGGACATAAACAAACGCCGCGCACGCAGAGTTCCTAAAAATACAAGATACAGTATCAAGTGTCCTAAATGTAAATTTAAAAATTATTACAGACAAAAACAACTACGCGGTAACAAAATCCAATGCATTAACTGCGGGTACACATTCCGCCCCGGTGTAATCTCCAACCGCGGACACAGAATTAAACCGCTTAGAAAATCAAAATTCGGCGGCGCTTTTATAAAGAAAAAGTAATCTTATAATTTTATACCGTTACAATAATTGTAAAGATTATTGCTAATCACGGGTATTTGTTGTATCTTGTTTGTGTGAATGAGAATTGTGGAATAGATTTGAATTCTATAGCTCTGCAATGTGGACTCAATAAAGATATTGACCACAATGAGGTTCTGCATAACATATCCGGTCTTGAAGAATTTTATGACAGAGAAAATCTGATTGAAATATACAACTACCTTCTGCAAACAATTTCCAATCCGGAATATTTAATTCAAATTGTAAAGTGTTCTGACAATTACCGTGACAAATCTTTGCTCACACCAATTGTTAAACTGCTTGTCAAAAAGCCTGAGGAAGACAGCGATGAAAGTATTAATCTGAGAGTAATATGTGCTAAAGCTATTGCAAATCATAAAGATACTGCATACGTTACAATTCTTCTTGATTGCATGAACAACAAAGACGAGAATTACAAAGTCAGACTTGCCTGCGCCGACGCTCTCGGTAAAATCGGTGACAAATATGCAGTTACACCGCTTATTAATCTTGTATCTGACGAAAATGAAAAATCTGTTTATTTAAAAGAATCTGCAACAAATGCACTGGGAATTATAGGCGACTTAAGAGCTGTCGACCCTCTTATATCAATACTAGACAGCAAGCACGGTGTATTTAGCAAGTTCTCTTTCCTAAAAGAAAAAATCATAGAAGCACTGGGCAAACTTAATGTTCATAATGAAAAAATATTTTCAGCACTTAAAAAATCACTTCTTGATGAATCACCAATGGTAAGAATTAACGCAATTGAAGCCCTTATGAACAGTGACGATGCGCGGGCGGAAGAATGTATAAGAACCTGCCTGAATGACCCTGACGACGAAGTGAAAAAGAATGCCTTAATTGCTCTTTATAATATTTCCGACAGACAAATCCTTGATGAAGTAATTTCGGGCAAAGAGTATTCTGATTATTTGAAAGCTGAAGCACAACAATTAATAGATGAATACGAGGAGGAGGGAGAGTAAATGAAAAAATCCGTTATTCTTCTATCCGGCGGGTTGGATTCCGTTGTAACCCTCGGGAGTTCAAAAGATGAATACAATATAACTTTAGCCCTCACATTTGATTACGGTCAGAAATCAGTTGATAAAGAAATCAAGGCGTCAAAAAAAGTCTGTGAATATTATAATGTAGAACACAAAGTAATAAAACTGGACTGGCTAAAAGAGATTACAAAGACCGCACTGGTATCAGAGGATAATATACCTGATAAAAATCTTCAAACAAATGAGAGTATGAAATCCGTATGGGTGCCGAACAGAAACGGACTGTTTTTAAACATTGCAGCAGCATTTGCAGATACATATAATTTTACCCACATCCTTTTCGGGGCAAATGCGCAGGAAGGAAAAACTTTTCCCGACAATACAAAAGAATTCAGAGAAAGAATTAATTTATCCTTTGAACTTTCAACCCTTGTAAAACCAAAAGTTTACGCCCCCTTGATAAATTGTACCAAGGATGATATAGTTAAAATTGCTCTGAATAAGGGTATCCCGCTGGAATTAGTAAGAAGCTGTTACAACAAAGCGGAAAAGAATTGCGGGAAATGTGAATCGTGTATAAACCTTAAACAGGCGTTAATTAATAATAATTGCAAGAAACTGGTAGAACAATTATTTGATGATGGAAACTAAATACATAGACGAGGAAGTTAAATATATAGGCTCACAGTTATGCCCTCACTGGATTTATAAAAACTACAAACTCCGCGGAGATGCGATTGTTGCATTTTGCGGAGAATGTGAAGTTAAACTTTCAGAAATGGTCGACATAGAGGATGTTATTAACAATGAGCCAATTTACAGTAAATCTATGCTGAGTTTTATTTCGGAACAATTCGGTGTAAATCTGCCGGAAGGCGTTTTCAGACAAAGATTGTTAATCTGTACAATCAAAGAACTTCTTGAGGAGTACGGTTACAAAATAAAACGCAGCGGAGACGATTTATTTTTTGAGGGTAAAAAATTAACCGTATCTATCGCAACCAAGTCCATAACTTCGACATTAATCCATACAGGTGTTAATATTTTATCAGAAGGCGCACCGGTTAAAGCGTCCGGATTAAAGAGCGAACTCGGAATTGATAATATAAAAGAGTTTGCTGTCGAGGTTATGAAACGATACAGCGAAGAAATTGATGATATAATACTTGCAGGTACAAAAGTCCGCGGAGTGTAAATAAGATGAGCAACAAAAAATTCGGATATAAAAAATATTTAAAACCCAGAGAAAAAAAAGATATAAGCATATTAAAACTGTTTTGCGGTACATTTGTACTGATGCTTGTAGTCTTTACTATTATAGTAAACTGTTTTACCCCGGATGTAGATGTTTCTATCGGTGATAATACAAGTGAAATGACCGAGACGGAAAACAATGTTTACCTTAAAAAATTTGTAGATAACAGACTTCTTGAAATCCAGCAGGAAGACCAGAGTAAAACAGTTGCAGCAGAGCAACCGCCTGAAATTGCAACAGATGAAAAAGCAAAAGATATAATTAATGCCGCAAACAGTAATGAACAAGCACCTCTGCCGCCGGTTGAATTAAATGTTACCGTTCCGGAAATAAAAATTGTTACTCCGCAAGAGGCTGCGCAGGCTACAGTTCCCGTAACGCACGAACTTAATCTTACATACAGAGTTTACATAGGTCATTACAATACCTATGATCAGGTAAAAATAGCAAAAGATATCGTAAATGAAACCGACCCGTCATTACAACCGGTTATAAAAGAAGTAAACGGTGGTTATACACTACAGGCAGGCGTTTTCAAAAACAAAAATGCAGCAATGGCACTTACGACAAGCCTGCTTAACGAACATTTACCCGCAAGAATGATATCAGAGTAATTTATTTTTGCTTAAGTCTGCTAATTTCTAATAAAATATCTTTATTAAGGGTATATCCGTTAGCATTAACGTATTTTTCTATAACCTGAACATCTTTCGGATTAATTCCACGGTTGCCGATACTTTGTATTTCATCAATAGTATCCTCAAAAAATCTTAAAGCAACTCTGGGCTGCCCTTTTTCAAGCAAAATATGTATATCACCGTACAGTAAATGAGTACGCGCATTTGAGGTCTTGGTACACCACGAACGGTGGGAAAGAAGTTGCAGCCGCGTAATATTATCTTCGTAATGTCTGGGGTCATGCGGTATTGATTTTATAATCACCCAGTTTTCATCATCTTTATTGGTTGTCTGCGGCAATAGCGACAACAAATGTTTTTTATAAATATTACGAAAACTTACCGGTGCATCCTTATTCTGTTCAACTTTACCTGATATCTCCTTAAGAGTTTCCGTAAGCGCATTATCATTATAAATAACCGGCAGGTCATCATTATCAGGCTTAAGTCCGTGAATTATATTTTGCAAAACTACCAGCGCAAAAGCATAAGTATATTTTTTTGTATTTGCAAGCATGCCTTGCAGCCACTGGTTAATTATATCTTTACGTTCTATTTTAGTATTTTTTCCGCGACCGCCATACTCCGCTTCCAAAAATTTATTCTTAATCCGCTCCAGTGCCCAACGTTGAAAATCTTTTAATGTATCAAATTTCTCTATCGGAGCTTTCAACTTCCGCATACAAAAATAGTCTATTCCGCTAAATCCTGACGCCTTCATAGCTAAAAACGCCGGATTTGAATAATTTGTTGTACTATTTAGTGATTGTGATTGTATATTATTTACCCGCATAACTATATTAAACCCGAACATAAAAAAATTTGCCAGTACAAAAAAATTACACATTAGGAGTAAAAAAATAATAAAAAATAATTCTCCGGCATAATTAAACTAAAAAAAAACGCAATAAACTAAAATATAAAAGGAGTAAATCATGTTAGAGAGAAGGTTTTTAAATTTTGTAGGCATGGACGGAATATTTATGCTTATTATGGGTATAATTATGCTTGTTCTGCCCAAAGTAACGAGTATGGCAATTGCTGCAGTGCTGGCGATAATTCTTGCCGCATACGGAATTTACAGAATAGTAAATTCTATAATGGAAAGAAAGTATATAAGGCATGTATTTTTAAATATAGCCATCGGAGTTTTGCTGTTATTATCAGGGATTTTCCTGTTCTTTTATCCTGTATTTAATCTTTTAATAATAACATCCGCCATAGGAGTTTACTTTATTCTGGAGAGTATAGCATCAACAGCGTTTGCTTTTGAAACAAGAGGACTTGTAAATATGTGGTGGATGAACTTAATATCAGGGGTTCTTCAATTTTTTCTGGGATTTATTATAATAATCGGTCTGCCGCAAACAGCGTTATGGACTGTAGGTATACTGCTCGGTATAAGCCTGCTGGTAACCGGAATGTCAATGCTTACCGTTTTTATGGCAACAAAATTTGCGAGAATATAGGAGGTTAATAAATGGAAAACAAATGTAATGAATATAGAAACAATACAGAAAAAGCACTTAAATACTTTTCAAAAATGCTTGCATACACAGTAAGTCCGTATAACTTAAAAGAAACAATGGAGGAAACAGGAGCAAGACTTGTTGATGTAAGAAAAAAAGAAGACTATGAAAAAGGTCATATTCCGGGGGCAATCTCTATACCTTATGAAGAAATAGAGTCAAAGCTGGACACACTGGAGAGAGATATCCCGACAATTGTAAGCTGCTATAATGCAACATGCCTGCTCGGAGCAAAAGCGGCAATCAAATTTGCAGAACATAATTTTCCTGTCATGACACTTCTTGGCGGATACCAAACCTGGACAGAAGATTTGCACTACGCGGTTACTCAGGAATAATATAAAGACAGCGCCCGTAAACGGGCGCTTTAAAACAAAAGAAAAGCTATGTACTTATATTGTCCATAGCTGTTGATTAGGGATATGTGTATCGTCGTTTTTTTTAAGGAGTATAGTT
>CASELB010000170.1 GCA_949288685.1 uncultured bacterium | reverse complement strand
TTCAGGGTGACATGTTATTTACCCCTTTACCCCCTTTACCCCCATTCCTCTTTACCGGAGTTCTTGTTTAAGTTACCATAAATAAGTTAAGTATATAGGGGATATAAAATGAGCAACGAAATTACAGCAGAAGAATGGAAGCCTAAAATCAATCCCTGGCTTGCATCAATCCCTTTAATGGGCGCAGCGTTTATGTTTGTACTTGATGAAACCATTGCAAATGTTGCCTTGCCATACATGGCGGGTTCGTTTTCAATAAGCCGTCAGGAATCAATGTGGATTTTAACAAGTTATCTTGTTGCCAGCGGTATTGTAATCCCTATGGTCGGCTGGTTCTCAAAAGTTATGGGGCGCAAAAACTTTTTTATGCTCTCTATTGCAGTATTTTCGTGTGCATCCTTTCTTTGCGGAATATCCACCTCAAACGAAATGATGATTTTTTCAAGAATTTTACAGGG
Source organism: uncultured bacterium (assembly GCA_949288685.1). Classification (GTDB taxonomy): domain Bacteria; phylum Cyanobacteriota; class Vampirovibrionia; order Gastranaerophilales; family Gastranaerophilaceae; genus CALUTH01. The sequence goes on along the minus strand of CASELB010000170.1, from coordinate 15,870 downwards.
AATAGGAGGCGGAGGACTGCTGCCTATTGCACAAGCGTGTCTGCTGGAAAACTTTGAGCCGCAAGTCCGGGGAAAAGCGATGGCAATGTTCGGGCTTGTTGTTGTTATTGCCCCCATTATCGGTCCTATTGTCGGCGGCTGGCTTACTATTAACTGGTCATGGCCATATATTTATTTTATTAATATTCCTATCGGAATTGTATCTCTTATTCTTGCAAATTCTCTTATTGAAGACCCGCCTTACGCCAGAAAGCAAGCCGGAGTTAAAACCGATTTCCTTGGCTTTTTCCTTTTATTTGTCTGGCTTGTAACTTTACAGGTCGTACTTGATAAAGGTAATGACCTTGACTGGTTCGGCTCTAAACTTATAACAAGACTTTCAATAATATCCGTAATTGCTCTTATATTGTTTGTAATATCACAAATTAAGAACAAACATCCGCTTGTCGATTTATCCGTTTTAAAAGACAAAAACTATTTTATAGGAACATTTGTACAAGTGGTTATGCAGGGTGTAATGCTTGCCTCCATGGCTATTCTGCCCCAGTTTTTACAATCCATGATGGGATATGATGCCTTCCTAAGCGGTATAACAATGATGCCGCGCGGGCTGGGTGCATTAATTGCACTAATCTTCTGCGGACAACTCGCAAATAAAGTGGATAACAGGTGGCTTGTTGCTCTCGGATTAGCTCTTATGGGTATTGCGGGCTGGATTTTAGGATTTTTAAACCTTGAAATATCATCACTCAATGTTGAAATCCCCAACTTCATATTCGGGCTTGGTATGGGTTTTGCAATGGTGCCTATTATCTCATTATCAGTAATGACTATTTCAAATGAACAAATGACTAACGCAAGCGGACTTCAAAACCTGCTCAAAATAATAGGCGGCGCAATAGGAACTTCCATTGTATCAACAATGATTTCAAGATTTTCTCAAATACACCAAAATATGCTTGTCGGCAAACTGCACGCACTTAATGATGTTTTCAATCAAAAGCTGCAGGCGTATTCATCAATGTTTATGACTAACGTTGACCCGCATACCGCAACATATCTCGGACAAAATCTTTTATACAAAGAAATGATACAGCAATCAACTCTCTGGGCCTTTATTGACAGTTTCAGGATTTATGCCGTTGCTTGTATTATAATAATACCATTGGTATTTCTTGTTAAAACATTTAAGAAATAAACGGAAGGAATGGAAATATGACAGAGATAAGAGAAGAATTTATAGAACAGGCAAAGATGATTGCCCGTAACAGCGAAATTTTGCCGGGCGGTATTGAAGAACTGGCAGCAAAATTCCAGTATTCACACGATACCGGTAAACCGTTAAGAATAAAACTGGGTATGGATCCTACACGCCCTGATTTACACCTCGGGCATACTGTTGTTATGAGGAAACTCAGGGAATTCCAAAAACTCGGGCATAAAATTGTACTTCTGGTTGGCGGCGCAACCGCAATGGTCGGAGACCCTTCCGGAAAATCCGAAACACGTCCGGCTTTAAGCAAAGAAGAAGTTGAAAAAAATGCAGAAACGTATTTTGAACAAATGTCAAAAGTTCTTGATGTATCGAAAGCAGAAGTTGTTAATAATGCGGACTGGCTGCATAAGATGAGTTTTACCGACCTGCTTAAACTTTCTTCCAAAGTCACAGTTGCGCAAATGATGACGAGAGATGACTTTGCAAAACGTTATGCGGAAGGCAAGCCTATTTCTATCGTAGAATTTTTCTATCCGCTTATGCAGGCGTATGACTCTGTTGAAATCGATGCGGATATAGAACTCGGAGGAACCGACCAGAGATTTAACACCCTTTTGGGGCGCGATATTCAATCCGCTTACGGCAAAAAATATCCCCAGCTTGTATGCTTACTGCCTTTGCTGGAAGGCACCGACGGCGTTGTTAAAATGTCCAAGACTTATCCCGAGCATTGTATTTCTCTTACTGACAGCGCTAAAGACATGTTCGGCAAATTAATGTCTATACCCGATAATATGATTACGCGTTATTATTCACTGCTTACGGACGTTCCGGCGGATGAACTTAATAAAATGGATGAACAAATTACATCATCAAGTGTAAACCCGCGTGATTTAAAAATGAAACTTGCTCATACAATCACCGCTGAATACCACGGCAGAGATGGTGCAGACGCTGCACAGGCTGATTTTATAAATGTTGTATCAAACAAGGGTATTCCTGACGATATACAAACAGTTGAAATTGAAAACGGGAAATCTCTTCTTGATTTGCTTGTAGAACTTGGATTTACGACATCAAAAGGAGAGGCAAAACGTCTTATTCAAGGCGGCGGGGTCAAACTGGACGGCGAAAAGGTTTCTGATATCGGGCTTGTGTTGGAAAATCTATCAGGAGCCGTTTTACAGGCAGGAAAACGGAAGTTTGCTAAACTCGTAATAAAATAAAAATGACGAGTTTATATTACACAAAAATATAACAGACAGGATTTAATAATCCTGTCTGTTATATATTATTTAATCACTTTAATGATTTGCAGAAGAAATTTTGCTGCACTTTCCGCAGGTTTAAAGTTTCTCACAATTTCACCCGCTCTGCCAAGCTCTGAAATATTAACGCGCGGAGTAAATGAGAAATTTTTTATTCCGAGATTTTCCCAGAATTTATCTATCAACGCTTTGTCTGCCATAGTTTGATTCGGCATAAGGTCTTTGTTAAGGCTTAAAAATGCAACATTATCCAGATTGCCAATACCGATTTCAGGACGTTTAAGAAGTTCCGCAAAACTTCTTAAAGAATTTCCTGTTCTTGTATAATCGACAAATACTGTCGGTTTTGTGCTTGCTTTGATTTTCTCCGGTGTAAGCCCGAGTTCTTTTAAGTACTCGTTATACGCTTTTACGTCATTTGTATCTAACTGTTTTAAATAACCGTATTTCCCGCTTATATCATACTCTCCGCCGGTAAGATTGGAAAGCGCACATGTTTTAGTATCATACCCTTTTGCCTTAAATACTTCCATTAAAAGAGACGGCGAACGCCCCAGCCCGACAAGGTTAACCCCATTCGGGTATCTGTGTTTTAACTCTTTTTCTATAGTATTTGTCATACTCAAGACTTCATCAATCTGTTTTCTTGTATCTTGCGGAATTTCTATTAAGGCACGCTCCGCCTCACTCATAGCGTTAAATTTGTCTATTCCGTAAAGCGGCTTTTCAACAGGAGCAGAAGTTGTCCGCGTAAAACTGTCTCCGCCCGGCACAGAATCTCCGACGGGATTAAAAACATTAAAATCAGAGGTATACTGCGGAGTGTTGCTATAATACCCGCTCATCCCCGGATTAAATGGATTAAAATAAATATCATTAATTCCCATATATATAATAAAACTTTTTTCGTTTAAAAATTGCTTTTATACTAATGATTATGAAAAAGAATTTACAAAATCAACAACTTCTTTAAACGAACAGCAATTTTTTATCACAAGAAACTTTTTACCCGTCTTTTCTCTCACATAATCAAGATTATTACCGTCTAAAAAATCTTCACTATACGGTTTAAGCATCACGGACGGTATAACAACATAATCCGCGCTTACATCTTTAACCGTATTTATAAGATCATCCGATGTAATTAACCCTGCTACCGTTATATTCTTTCCCCAGTATTCGGATTTTACCGGAAGAACAACACATTCAAGGTTTTTCACTTTATTAAATCTGTCCGCAATTTGTTTTACGGCACCGTACGCAGCAACAGAGGAAGCAAATACGAGTCTTAGCGGAGTTTTTATTTCTTTAGTCAGTTTACAAGTTTTAAAATCTTCCAAAAGCAGCCTTAATGAGCCAACTCCGTCCGATAACTGCGGATAGTTTCCGTAATATTTCTGAGGAGGAATATCCATCTCCGCTTTTAAAAAGAATTCATCAGAGCAGCAAACTTTTTTGTATTTATTAGCAATTTCTATTGTTTCAATTGCTTTTTCCCTTGTTATTTCCTTTAACAGACTGCCTTCCCTGAAATTTGTAATCCCGACCGGCACAATGGCAACCGACAACAGCGCGGATTTCAGGGAAGTAAGTTCCCGCAATGTCCTGTCAAGTTCTTCCCCATCATTAAATCCGGGGCAGAGAACAATCTGGGTATGAAATGGTATGTGATTCTTTTTAAACCATTTTAATTCTTCCATAATCTTGCCGGCGTTAGGATTTCGAAGCATTTTTATACGCAAATCGGGGTTTGTGGTATGCACGGAAATATAAAAAGGCCCTAAACTCATTGATTTTATACGCTTTTTATCTTCATCCGTAAGATTTGTCAGTGTAATATATGTTCCCTGCAGGTATGATAATCTGTAATCATCGTCTTTAATATAAAGAGTTTTCCTCAAGCCTTTCGGCTGCTGGTCTACAAAACAGAAAATACAATGATTTAAGCACGGTTTAATCTTATCAAAAACCGCACTTTCAAACACAATTCCCAAATCATCATCAAAATCTTTTTCAAGTTCTATTTCTTCAATTTCGCCGTTTACTTTTTTTATTTCAATTGTTAACTCTTCCGATGCAGTTAAAAATTTATAATCAATCATATCACGGAGCTTCATTCCGTCAACAGAAAGAATTTCGTCCCCCGTTGTAATTCCAAGCTCTTCCGCAATAGAATCTTTTAAAACTTCGCTAACCAGTGCAGCCATTTCTCATACCTTCCAAAAGCGACATAAAATTTTTGTATTCCTGCAATTGATTATCAGTAACCATTTTGTAATAAAAGTCTGTATTTTCAAGTTTTACTGCGGTTTTATTATATATACTTTCGGCTTTTAGTTTAAGATTATCAATAAGTTTAACCTGTTCATCCGGTGTAAGCAGCGCAGCGCAAATCAGTTTAACCCGCGCCGTATTTAAGAATTTAACAGGATTATCCGAAGTCCTTGCAACAATCAGCCGTTTTAATTCATCCATTCCGGCAGGTGTAATTGTATAATAAACAGCAACTCTGCCGCCATTAGAAATAGAACGCCTTGACATAACAAACCCTTTGCTCTCCAGACGTACAAGCGCCGGCTTTATTGTACCTATACCCGGTTTTGTATAGATTGAAAAATCTTCCGCAATCCTTTTTTGAAGCCCGTACATTGTAAGCTGAAATTTGTTTAGCAAGTATAAAATCAGGAGTTCAATCATACCTTTAGGGTAGCATAAAACGCGGGTTTATACAATGATTTTTAATTCTTTTCTTCCGGCAGAAATTTATTTCTTATACGATTTTTAGCCTCATCAACCGCATCATATTCAGAATAAAAAATATTATCTTCACCAACCTGTGACACTATATTTAAATCTTTTAACTGCGTACGCAGATTTTCGTTTTTAATGACAAGCATAACCCGTATACGCTGACTCTGAAGTCTTATGATAATATCTTCCAGTGCAAACACTGCGGATATATCAAGCAAATCACCGGATTCATAGTTAAGAATAAGAAATTTTGTTCCTAACTGTTCTTCAAATTGCGCTACAAGCTGCGTTGCCGAACCAAAGAAAAATTGTCCGTCAATATGTACAACACGAACTTGATAATTATAAACTTTAAATAATTGTTTTTCCAATTCATCAATTTCATCATCCTGAATAGTTTTTACACCAAGCGAAGTTTTGTCGGCAACTCTTTTGGCATAAAGAAGTGCGGCAAGAGTAATTCCCGCACCCACCGCAAAAATCAGGTTATAAAATACCGTCAGGAAAAAGACTACGGCTAAAACGTATAAATCATCTTTAGGTGCATATTTTATTACTTTAAGCAGTTTTGTATCAATAATATCATAACCAATCTTAATCAATATACCGGCAAGGACGCATAACGGAATTTGTTTTGCAAACTCAGAAAAACAAATAAGTACAGCAAGAAGTATTAAAGGATTTATAACAGTAACCAGTCTGGTTGTGGCACCGGCATTAATTGCAGCCGCACTCCGCATAGTTGCAGCAGAACCGAACAATGAACCCGTCAGCGCACAGAAAAAATTACCAATCCCTTGAGCTGTTAATACTCTCTTGGGAGGTGTTTTCGACTTGGTAAGCGAGTCTACAACCAGCGATGTTAAAAGGCTTTCTGAAGATGCGATTATAGCCAGCACAAGCGCAAACGGTATACAATCAAAGATTGTTTTTAAATTCAGTACAGGAACTACAAATTCAGGAAAGTTAAACGAAATTTCAGATATTCTCGGAACCTCCGCACCTATTTTAACCGAAACAATCGTTCCGATTATAAGTGCAATTATTTGTGACGGGAAAATTCTGTTTATTTTTTTAGGCGTAAAAAATACAATTATCAGTGTTAAAAAGCCGAGAGCAAGCGCACTATAATCAACCGGCAGCGTAAAAAGAGATTTAATACCTTCAATTGGCGAAGCCAAGCCGCGCTGTCCTGCCAGAGGATTTAGCTGCAGCAGTATAAGCAAAACACCTACGCCGTTCATAAAACCCGATATTACAGGGTATGGTACATACTTAACAATTCCGGGCATCGGAGTAAGCCCTATTATTATCTGAAATATTGCAGCAAGCGCCATTACCGTAACAATCATTTGTAAATCAAATGAATTTGTTAAAATCATTGACGTAAGAATAATTGTTACAGGTCCTGTCGGACCTGAAACAAGAACACCGCCTAAAACACCCGCAATAAGACAGAGAATTATTGCACTCCAAACACCGGCACCGGCACCTAAGCCCGTAGCTACCCCAAAAGCAAGTGCCTGAGGTAGTGCAACAATTGAAGAAACAACTCCACCTAAAAAATCACCTCGTATTTGGTTTAATATTTTCATTACTATTTATTTTACAATAAATAAATAAAAATCTAATACAAATACTGTAAAGTTAGCTTTACAAAATTGAAAAGATTTTTATTCCACGGTATTATTATATTATTGTGGGAGTATTCTATAATTTTTAAACTAAAAGGTAAAATTACATAAAATGGAAGGCAATTATTTTAACTTACTAGCGTCAGATGTAAAACGTTTGTGGAACGGTTTAGACAGTACACAGAAGTTTGCAATGCTTGTTATCGTCGTACTTACCCTCGTTGCAGCATCTTTTTTCCTGTCTAAAGCACTTGAACCTGATTGGGCGGTATTGTATTCAGATTTAAGCGAAAACAATGCTATAAGCGTAATAGAAGGATTAAAAAAGAACGGACACCCTTATAAATTATCAGAAGATAAACGTACGATTTTTGTACCGTCAAATGTCAGAGATGAACTTAGGGTTTTTGTTGTAGAAAACGATATGATTCAACGCGAAGATTCAGGATTTGAATTACTGGATGATATGCAGCTTGGCTCTACCGATTTTAAAAATAAATTAACAAAACAACGGATTTATCAAGGTGAATTAACCCGCGCAATAGAAAAAATGAAGGGGATAAGATATGCAAAAGTTCACCTTGCAGAGCCGGAGCGCTCGATATTTCAGGATAAAGACGAAGCGCCATCGGCATCTGTTATGCTCGTATTAGAACCGGGCTACAGACTTAAAACCACGCAGGTTAAGGCAATAAAAAATCTGGTCGCATTCTCTGTTCCGCGGCTTTCTCCGGAGAGAGTATTTATTACAGACCAGAACGGCGCAAGCCTCTCTGATGAAGTTGCCAAAAACTCTACCGATATGGAAAGTTTTAAAACCAATTTAGAAGGACAAACTGCGTCAAAAGTCACTAAAGTACTTGAAAAAATAGTAGGTGTAGGCAATGTTTCCGTTCAAGTAAATGCAGATATTGACTTTAATTCCGCAAAAGCAACCATTGAAAGCTACATTCCTGTTGCTAACACCAATCAGGGCGTAATGACAAGCTCTCAAACAGAGATTGAAACTTACGAAAACCCGAACCAGATACCTGTACAAAACGGTGTTACCGCTAATCCTAAAAATCTAAATTATTCGAAAGAAAAAAGTGCAATAAACTACAGTGTATCAAAAGAAATCAAACAGGTAGTTTACGCACCGGGAACAATTAAACGTCTGACAATAGCAGTTGCCGTTAATAAAATCCTTACGGATGCCGAAAAAAAAGAAATTGAAAACCTTGTACTATCAGCCTCGGGTGGAAATTACGAGCGCGGAGATGTGATAACTGTTTCAGGACTTCAATTTGAGGGTCTTGCGGCTGAAGAAGAACGTCAGGAAAAAATACAGGCGAAGTATCAACGCGAACAAGTTGTCGGTACGGTTGTTGATAATGTCCTTCCGCTTGTAATACTGTTTGCACTTGGCTTAATTGCACTTATTATGTTAAAAGGCATACTGGATAAGTTTGCAAAAGTTAAAATGCCGACAGTACACTCAGGAGGCGGAAATACAACTGTTTCAATTACTCCGGGAGAAGAGGCAATTGCACAAATGGCTGACAGAGAACCAATAATTGAGTTTAGAAAAAATTATACTCAATCACAAAAAGAAGCAAGCATTAATGAACTTAACGACATTGTAATGCAGTCTCCGGAAGAAGCTGCCAAGTTAATAACATCTTATTTGAAGGATTAATAGAGGATGTCATTAGAGGATTTAAAGAATAAAAAAGAACAGAAAATCACCCGTCCGAGTCAAAAAGTAGCGGCGTTATTAATTGCACTCGGACCTAATACTGCCTCTGAAATTCTTAAAAATATCGGCGATAAAGACTTGCTGGAACAAATAACCCTTGATATTGCAAACCTCGGCAAACTTCCTGATGATGTATTAAACGGGATTTTAGAAGAATTTAAAGTTGTTTTTCAGGCTAAAAACTATATCGCACAGGGCGGTGTCGGTTATGCTAAACAACTTTTAGAAAATGTATACGGTTCGGAAGAAGCCGGTAAAATGCTTGATAGGGTTAACTCCCTTATTAATACCAACCCGTTCCATTTTCTTAATGATGCAGACCCCAGCCAGCTTGCAAACACATTTTCATCAGAAAACCCGCAACTGCTTGCACTTATACTTGCATACATAAGACCTGATCTATCCGCTCAAGTGCTATCATTCCTGCCTCCTGATATTCAAGCGGCAGTATCAATGCGAATTGCTGAGATGACCCCGACAAACCCTGAAATTTTATCAGTTATAGAAGACATTGTACAACGCAAGTTCTCAGCCCTACTTGTACAAGACTTTTCAACAGCAGGCGGCGTAGAATCACTTGCCAATATTTTAAACTGCTGCGACAGGGCTACAGAAAAAAATATCATGGAGTGGCTTGATATAGAAAACCAAGAACTTGCTCAAGAAGTAAAAGACCTGATGTTCGTATTTGAAGATATTGTTATACTTGATGACCGCTCTATTCAAAAAGTCCTCAGGGAAGTCGACTCAAAAGAATTGTCTCTTGCACTTAAAGGAACAAAGGATGAAATTAAAGATAAAATCTTTAAAAATATGTCCGAACGTGCACAACAAATGCTTAAAGATGATATGGAATATCTGGGTCCTGTCCGTGCAAAAGACGTACAAGAAGCTCAAACTAAGATTGTTGCTACAATCCGTTCACTTGAAGTTTCCGGTGAAATTACAATTACACGTGCAAGCGTTGAGGATGAATTAATTGAGTAACGAAAATAAAATTAACAGCCGAATAAAAAGTTCAAATGTTCATATAGGAGGCGAATATGTCCTGCCTATTGAGCAAACTCCCGTAACCCAGCAGCAAGCAAAAGTTAAAGCCATTATGGAACAAACCGAACTTAAGAAAAAAGAAATGATGGCAGCTGCAGAAGGAAAAGCCAATACAATTATTGAGCAGGCAGAAACAAGAGCAACACACATTATTGAAGAAGCACGTCAAAAAGCTCAGGAAGAATACGAACAAATCAAGCAGGAAGGCTATGATGCAGGGTTTGAACAAGGGATGAAAGACGGACTGGAAAAGTTTGATAATGATGCCGCAGAGGCACTTAAATCACTTGATACGCTTGCGAAAAGTTCCTTCGAAATGAAACATGATATCATTAAATCTGCAGATAAGGATATTGTGGAACTTATTAATGCCATTGCATTAAAAGTATGCGGTAAACCGATTGATGATAATCTGCTCTATAAAATAACTGCTGAAACAGTAATGCAGCTTCCTGATAAAGAAGATATCAAAATAATTGTTAACCCGAAACTTGTAGGTAGAATTTCATCATTCAGCGAACGATTTAAATATGAAATTCCCAACGTTAAAAATATAAAAATTGTTGAAGACCCTGCATTGTCAGACGACGGAACAATTGTAGAATCCATATCCTCAAGAGTTGATGCACGTATTTCAACAAAAATAGAAGAAATAGTAAAGAAACTGCGGGCGGAAGCATTAAAAGATGACATTTAATAAAGAGCGGTATCTTGAAATAATAAACACAACCAATACTAAAAAGCACATAGGGCGTGTTGTGGAAATCATCGGATTAATAATAGAAGCGGACGGACCTGCAGCATCTATCGGCGATTTGTGTTATATTTACCCGTCATTTGACACAAAACCCGTATGGGCAGAAGTAGTAGGTTTTAGAGAAAACAGAATCTTATTAATGCCTCTGGGAAGTGTCGAGGGTGTAAGACCCGGTTCTATAGTTGAATGTACAGGAAGTGCAATGCAAGTCGGAGTAGGAAAACAACTAATCGGAAGAGTCCTTGACGGTCTCGGGCGTCCGATTGATACACTAGGCGAAATTAAAATAAATGACTTCCGCTCAACAACGGCTGAATTAATTAACCCGCTTAAAAGAACCCGTATCACTAAGCCTTTATCGCTTGGCGTTCGTTCGGTAGACGGATTTATAACTGTAGGCAAAGGACAGCGGATGGGGATTTTTGCAGGCTCCGGCGTCGGAAAAAGTACTACAATCGGCATGTTTGCTAAAAATACAAGCGCAGATTTGAACGTTATTGCACTTATCGGAGAGCGGGGCAGAGAAGTCAAAGAGTTTATTGAAAATATACTCGGAGAAGAGGGGATGAAACGTTCCATAGTTGTAGCTGCCACTTCGGAACAACCTTCGCTGGTTAAGATAAAAGCAGCATTTGTTGCCACGACCATTGCGGAGTATTTTAGAGACCTGGGAATGGATGTATTATTTATGCTGGATAGTGTAACCCGTATTGCAATGGCACAGAGAGAAGTAGGACTTGCAGTCGGTGAACCTCCCGCAACAAGAGGTTATACTCCGTCTGTGTTTGCACTTATGCCCAAACTCCTTGAGAGAACAGGAACAAACGATAAAGGTACAATTACCGGACTTTATACAGTACTTGTTGAAGGGGATGATTTTAACGAGCCTATATCAGACACTGCAAGGAGTATTTTAGACGGGCACATAATGCTCTCACGCGCAATGGCACATAAAAACCATTATCCTGCAGTAGATGTTCTGGAATCAATAAGCCGTGTAATGCCGGAAGTTACAAGCCCCGAGCACAGAAAAGCAGCCGGAGAATTAAGAAATTTGATGGCGGTATACAGGCAAAATGAAGATTTAATAACAATCGGCGCGTACGTTAAAGGTTCCAATCAGGAATGCGACCGTGCTATAAGGCTCATGCCTGAAATAAACAAGTTTTTAAAACAAGCCACACACGAAAAGATTGACTACGACAGTACTGTAGCCAATCTTATCAAGTTAAGTGAAATGAAATAATTTATTATGCCCAGGCAAGATGTCTAAGCCCGCTGCCTGAAACGTCCGGCGAAAGTTCTCCGTTAATAGCACCAATTCTACCGAGAGTTGCTGCATTAACATTAAGATTGCCATACTGGTCACCGCCCCATACTGCATCAATTCCTGACGCACCGGCTGCACCGGCTGTTTTACCGCCTCCGCCATACTCACCGCCGGGAACACCTTGAACTCCGCCTGTACGAAGATTATTTCCGCCGGTAAAGGAAAGATATTGTCCTAGTTTTGCTAAATCCATCGTTCTGGTTCCTCTTCTTTTTCTTATTTATATAAAGTATTTCTGCAGAACCAAATTGCCATAACTTTACAAAAATTTACAATTTTAACAATTCAAAAAAGAAATTATACCGGCAAAATCGCATTAATTTTGTGCTAAAATCAATTTATGACAAAGATTGGTATTATAAGCCACGGATGTGCAAAAAATTTAATAGACAGTGAACTTATTTTCGGACTTCTTGCCGATAAAGGATATGAAGTTTCTTTAGATGATAACAGCGCGGATATTGTAATAATTAACACGTGTTCATTTATCTGCGATGCCGAACGTGAATCCATAAAAAGTATTCTTGAACAGGTAGAGTACGGGAAGAAAATTATTGTAACAGGATGTCTTTCTCAAAAACATTCAGGAGAACTTAAAACCGCTATCCCGGAAATAAGCGGAGTTGTCGGCACTACTGATTTTATTAAATTGCCGCAAATAATTGAAAATATTACTAACGGAAAAGATTATACAGAAGAGGTTAGCCAATCACCTGATTACATCTACCCCGAAACAATTAAACGCCAGCAGATTACAATGGGTGCAAGTTCCTATATTAAAATCGCCGAAGGATGTAATTACAACTGCGGTTACTGCATAATCCCGCACCTTAGAGGTAAATATCACTCACGCTGTATGGAAAATATTATCACCGAGGCTAAAGAACTCGTACAAAAAGGAGTTACGGAAATCATCCTTATTGCACAGGATACCTCTTACTACGGCGTTGACTTATACAACAAGCCGTCATTAGCAGCACTGCTCAAAGAACTAAACAAAATCGAAGGTCTATCCTGGATTAGAATTATGTACACCCATCCGGCAATGATTAATGATGAACTTCTTGAAACAATCGCAGAACTCGATAAGGTTGTCAAATATATTGATATACCGCTCCAGCACTCACATCCGGATATGTTAAAGCGGATGAATCGTCCGGTAATGGATTACAGAGAACTGGTTAACCGTATGAGAAAAAAAATTCCTGATGTTGCAATAAGAACCGCTTTTATTACGGGGTATCCCGGTGAAACAGAAGAAGAGTTTGAACACCTGTACAATTTTATAAAAGATGTAAAATTTGACAGGCTCGGAGTATTTATGTATTCAAGAGAAAAAGGGACCCCTTCTTATTCAATAAAGCCTCAAATAGGTGCAAGAATAAAACGCGAACGCCAGAAACAATTAATGCAGCTGCAGCAAGAAATCTCTCTTGAAAGAAATAAAAGTTTTATAGGCAAAATTATACCCTGTATTATAGAAGGATTTTCAGATAACGGATACGTAATCGCAAGAACACAATACGATGCCCCGGAGGTTGACGGCGTTGTTAATATAAAAACACAAGAACCTGTTATTCCCGGAGATATTGAAAATATTAAAATAACCGGTGCTGAAGTTTATGATTTATCCGGTATAATAGTATAAAATGAACTTTTTACTTTGTAATTCGTTATAAAAGTACAGAGGAAAACAAAATGACAAAAAAATGTGACAAATACGAAGCCTTATTTACTTTTGCAACGGACGAAGAATTCCGGAAACATCTTCTGGAATGCGAAGACTGCCGGCGGGAACACGAAAAAATGAATCGTGTTTCAGAACTCATAGAAGAAGTAAAACCACAGTTTGCCGCAAGAAAAGACAAATACAGACATATAAAAATTGCCTGCATACTGTGTATGGTGCTATTTGCCGGAATAACATTCCAAACCGCGGATAACCGGTACAGAATTGTTGAACAAATAATGTACGGAGAGCAACTAACGCCCGAAGATTTAGGATTTCCGACAGATAGTTACGGTTTAATAATGGTGGATGAATAAATTAATGGATTTTTCAAAAATAATCAAAGAACACGGTTCTGCAGTAAGAAAAGTAATCAAATCAGTTACAAACGAACAGAACGAAGACCTTGAACAAGAAGTATATTTAAGGGTTTACAAAAACTCGGATAAATATCAGGCGACAGGAAGTTTCAAAAGCTGGATATGTACAATTGCGCGCAATATATCAAAGGATTATTTAAAATCTGCCCATTACAGAATGGAACAACCGGTAAATGATGATGAAAATAATATTATTAACTCAATCAAAGATAAAAAAAATAATCCGGAAAATGAATTTACAAAAAAACTCCGGCAAAAACGTATTATCGAAGCAATAAATCACCTTAAACCAAAATTCAAAGAAGTAATCATCTGGGCGGAAATCGAAGGTTTAAGCTACGATGAAATTGCCACAAAAATAAATGTTCCTCTGGGCACTGTAAAATCAAGGCTCTATAACGCTAAAAAAGAACTTGCGAACGAGCTTTCAGATTTATTATAGGAGAATTTAGAATGAATAAATATTTATTAACACTAATATTATCCGCATCCGTGTTAACACAAGTAACAATAGCAATGCCGGAACTGCCTAAACAGCAACCGGGCACAGCGATAAGCTCCAAACCCGCACCCGATGTGAAAAAACACCGGAATGAATTTAGTAAACGATTAAATCTTACAGAAGAACAAAAACAACAGGCAAAAGAACTGCGTATTGCCTCTCAAGAAAAAATGAAACCTTTAATGGACAAGTTAATACAAAAACAAAACGAACGAAATAGTCTGGAAAGCCGTGACGGCAATGACAAAGAAATACAAATTCTAAATGATGAGATTAAAAACATCAGACAGGAACTTCATCGTATTATCCTGCAAAATGAACGTGATTTTATGGAAATTTTAACCCCCGAACAAAAAAACGAGTTTAACAAAATGCGCAATGAGCGTAAACAACTTTTTCAACAAAAAAGAATGATGAAAAAAATACCAAATCAAAACAATAACTAAAAAATATTGTATAATGGTTTTATGCTTCAAATAATCTCAATGTATCTTGAATACCTTGAACTTGAAAAAGGACTCTCAATCAACAGTATAAACGCATACAGGCGGGATTTAACAGGTTTTGCAGAGAGTCTTGATACTGACAATATTTGTGAAATTACCCGCCAGAATGTAAACAGGTTTATCAGGGATTTAAAAGACAATCATTACGCAATTACAAGTATTATAAGGAAAATTGCATCACTAAGAGGCTTTTTTAAATGGGCTTACGCATCCGGACTTACCGGAACAAATCCGGCACTGGCTCTTGAACAGCCCAAATTACCGAAAAAATTACCTAAAGTGCTTAATATTACAGAGATTGAAACATTACTAAAAGAAAATCTGACAACAACTGAACATCTTATAATGGAACTCTTGTATAGCTGCGGTTTCCGGGTATCAGAACTTGTTAATTTAAAACTTGCTGATATTGATATAAAGTCAAAATATATCAGATGTTTCGGCAAAGGTTCCAAAGAACGGATTGTGCCTATTGGCGAAAGTGCAAAAAAAATAATTGAAGAATACTTGCCATACAGAGAACTATTAATATCAAAATTTAATTTAAACACAAAACGGCTTTTGCTTTCAGATACAGGTCACGAATTAACAAGGCAGGATATTTATAAATTCATAAGAAAGCAGGGCGAAAAAATCCACAAACATATAAGCCCGCACACACTAAGACACACATTTGCAACACATCTTATTGAAAACGGTGCCGATTTAAGGATTGTACAGGAACTTCTGGGGCACAGTGATGTTTCAACAACCCAACTATATACTCATATTAGTAAAAAACGGCTTAAAGAAGTATATTTTGCAATAAACGGGTAAAATTTCTGTTTGGAAATAAAAATACAGCATTACACAGCCTCCGCCCCCTCGCGCTTCTTTCTCGGTGGCGTTAAACGGCGTTCCGGAACAAAACTCCCGTTTTGTCCTCCAGACTCCGCCCCCTCGCGCTTCTTTCTCGGCGGCGTTAAACGGCATTCCGGAACAAAACTCCCGTTTTGTCCTCCAGCCTCCG
>CASELB010000169.1 GCA_949288685.1 uncultured bacterium | reverse complement strand
GGGGTGAGTTCTTTAATGTAAAAGATATTAAACAAAACAAAGTTTATACAATGCAGCATTATACAGAGTATTCAACTGCGGATAAACGTTTTAATCAGTATTTGGGAATTTCGCAAACTTGCGATTTAGATGAGTATATAGAACAGGGGCGCAAGATTTGTTCCCCGATGTCAGCAAAGAGTGCGGAAAAATTTGAAACCATAGATATTAAAGATGCAGAAAATTATAAACGGGTTATGGTTACTACATCCATGGCGCGTACAGAGTATGCAAGAAAACAGCCGGATTATTGGTTAAACCTTTATTATAGTGAAGATGCCAAATCACGTATAAAAAGCGCTTTTATTAAGGAAGTAAAAGCGGCAAGAAAAGCAAAAATGTTTCCTAAATTAAAGGCACCTAAAAAGGTATTTGTAAATATTGAGTACGAGATAATACCTGACGGAAGTCTGTCCGATGCAAAAATTATTTCTTCTTCCGGGGATAAAGTTTTTAATGATATACTGCTAAATTCTGTTATAAACGCCGAACCCTTTTTAGTTTTTCCTGTATCGACCGGCAGAACTGTTTTAAAAGGGCAATTTAAGTATGAATTAAACTTAATTTCGCGCCGGAAGTTTGAAGAAAAATTCTTACAAGAGTTTGCCAGGTAGTACGCATCTCAAGTTTCAATCAAACAGAGGATAAAAAAACATAAGCACATCGATATAATTCATATATCAATAGTATATCGAGGAGGTTTTATGACTGCGGCTATCGGGTTGGATACTGTAACGCAATTTCTTACACCGCCGTTATCTTCGGGGAACGAAACAAATACAATGTCTTTTGATAGTGTAATGGATTTATTCGCAACCGGAAATAATGCGAAAGAAACTTTAAGCGGGATAAAAACAGGTTTGACTTTTAACGGATTTATTTCAGATATTCCCAATATGGAGATGAGTCCTGAGGAGATTATTGACAAAATTATTGAAAAAACGAAAGAAAAATATGAAACATCTGATGAAGAAACGGGACTTACGTCTGAAAATAAAGACAAGTTAATACAAATATCGCAGTTGTTGGATTTGGTAATCAGCCTTATGATGTCAAAAACGATGGATGGTAAATATGAGGCAGGTGACTACCCGAAACTGTCGGAAATGATAAAAGAGTTTACAACGGCAATTAATAATATAGCAACGGTTAATACAGAAACTCTTGACGATCTGCTGGAAAAACTTACTGATTTAGTCTTAGAAATGACCGGAGAAGATAATACAGAGAATAAATTTGAAGTTTCTGATAAGTTTGAAAAAATGTGCAGAGATAAAATAGAACAGTTTGAAAAAGCATCCGATTCTGCAGGCGTTTCGCAGAATGCTGTTTCTAATATTATTTTAGAGAATGTAACTGATATATAAAAAAGCGGTGAGAATATGCAGTTCTCTCCGCTTTTTTAGAAATGATATTATTACTGATTAGTCATCAGCATGACCTGCTGTACCTAATACTTGCATTTTGTGTTTAACAAGTTCTTTAACGGCAGTTCTGCCCGGACCCATATATTCACGCGGGTCAAACTTTTCAGGATGTTCTACAAAGAATTCTCTGATTGTAGAAGTCATAGCAAGTCTTAAGTCAGTATCAATGTTGATTTTTGCAACACCGTTCTTAGCTGCGTAAGCAAGCATTTCTTCCGGAACACCTTGTGCGTCAGGAAGGTTGCCGCCGAACTGGTTACATTTGTCAACGAGGTACTTAGGAACTGATGAAGAGCCGTGAAGTACAATCGGGAAATCATAACCTGTAACAGCGTTGATAGCCGCTTTACATTCAGCAAGTCTTTCAAAGTCTAATTTTGCTTCGCCTTTGAATTTGTAAGCGCCATGAGAAGTACCGATAGCAATTGCTAACGAGTCACAGCCTGTTTCTTTAACAAATCTTGCTGCTTCTTCCGGATCAGTGTAAGTTGCGTGTTTTTTGTCAACTTTAACGTCGTCTTCAACACCTGCTAATTTACCTAATTCAGCTTCAACAGAAACACCTCTTTGGTGTGCGTATTCAACAACCTGTTTTGTTAAAGCGATGTTTTCTTCAAGCGGGAAACGGCTTCCGTCAATCATAACGGAAGAGAAACCGCCATCAATACATGCTTTACAAATATCAAAATCAGCACCGTGGTCTAAGTGAAGTGCGATAGGAATTGTAGTAGTTTCTAACGCAGCTTGTACCAACTTGATTAAGTATGTTTGGTTAGCGTATTTTCTGGCACCTGCTGATACCTGAAGAATAATAGGTGAACGTGTTTCATCAGCAGCTTCCGCAATCCCTTGCAGAATTTCCATATTGTTAACATTGTAAGCACCAATAGCGTATTTGCCGGCAAGTGCTTTTTTGAACATTTCCTCTGTTCCTACGAGTTTTCTTTCGCTCATGTTGAGTCTCCTTCTAAAAATTAAAACCGTACAT
>CASELB010000168.1 GCA_949288685.1 uncultured bacterium | reverse complement strand
TAGAAGCCCTAAAGGTACAAATGCAGTTACGTGATGAAATCAAATCAAGAATTGGAGAACATAATTAATGAGTAGAAAACGTGAACCAGAATCATCAATTGTTGGATTAGTTGATGCAGACGAAAACTTAGATATGCTGGATTATGATGCCGACAAAGATAATGATGCCGACTACATTGAGGCAGATTTAGGAACTGATGATATTGAAGATATTATCACATCAAATAAACTTGGTATTAAATCTGAAGATTTCTATATGAGTGACGACTCACGAGAAGAAGAATTTACAACCGAAGCGCCCAAAGGTGTAGCAGTTGAAGATCCGGTCAGACTCTACCTTAGAGAAATCGGAAGAATTAAACTTCTTTCTACAAGTGAAGAAATTGAACTTGCAAGAAAAATTATTCAGGGCGGTGCTCCTGGAGCAATTGCAAAACGTAAACTCGTTCAAGCAAACCTGAGACTTGTTGTAAGTATTGCGAAAAAATATGTAGGACGCGGCATGCTGTTTTTAGACCTTATTCAGGAAGGTAACCTCGGGCTTATAAGAGCAGCCGAAAAATTTGACCACGAAAGAGGGTTCAAATTTTCAACTTATGCAACCTGGTGGATTAGACAGGCAATTACAAGAGCTATAGCAGACCAGGCAAGAACCATACGTATTCCTGTCCACATGGTTGAAACTATAAACAAACTCAAAAAAGTAACACGCCGTCTGGCTCAAGAACTGTCAAGAAAGCCAACCGAAGAAGAACTTGCAGCAGAAATGAATGTTTCTATCCCTAAACTTCGTGAAATCATTAAAATTGCACAAGAACCGCTTTCTTTAGAAACACCTATCGGTAAAGAAGAAGATTCAAGACTCGGTGATTTCATTGAAGACAGAGAAGCAGATGCGCCAATCAAAACTGTAGCTTCTGAACTTTTAAGAGAAGACCTTGCAGAAATCTTATGTACACTCTCTCCAAGAGAACGTGATGTTTTAAGATTAAGATTTGGCATGGACGACGGACGCCAAAGAACGCTGGAAGAAGTCGGACAATTATTCGGCGTTACAAGAGAACGTATCAGACAGATTGAAGCTAAAGCGTTAAGAAAATTGCGTCATCCAAACCGCAGTAAATGTCTTAAAGAGTATGTTGAAAATTAATTCTGTTTGTTTTACAATAAGTTACAGGTATTAATTTTACACAGAAATATAACTAGAAAAGGAAATAAGATTATGTCTAAACAATGTGATGTATGCGGAAAAGCACCGCTTAAGGCAGCAAAACTTACATTCTCACATAAACAGATTGTTAAACGTCAAAACCCTAATCTCCAAGAAGTTAAAGCAATCGTTAATGGTGAAACTAAGAGAATTAAAGTTTGTACTTCTTGTCTTAGAGCAGGTAAAGTTCAAAAAGCTGTTTAATTAAAAAACAAAAAAGCTAAAAAACGGACGGTTTAATAACCGTCCGTTTTGTTGTAAAAATTTCTGCAAAATTATAAATACCACATACCAGTTTGAAATTTTAAATCATTTAGTTACACCCTTGCCGCCTTTACTTTTTATTAATAAGGTAAGTAATGCCACTGTAAGCAGCGTTAATACATCAGCAAGACTTCCCTTGATAATTTGTGGCTTGTTATTTTGTTTAAGTATTTTTAAAGTTGTTTCGGTAAAAACAGCTTTAAATGTGTTAAAGAAATCCACAAGAAAAAAAGCAGCCCTACAAAGGCTGCTTTTTAACAGATAATAGAGAAAAAAGAAATTTGTGAATTGTATTACTATGCCATAAGAGCATCTACAAATCTGTCATCATTTAACAGAGTATTTGCAACATCGTCACCAAACTCTTGAGAAATAACAGAATAAATCATTTCAAAGTTTTGAATATACCCTTCAACTCTTTCTGCTGTTTCACCATTATCACCTACAGCAGGTGCCTGCGGAGCTTCAACTTTTATAGATGAAGATGCAAGAAAATTTAATACTTCGTTCGGGTCAACATTTACTGTTGGCAGCGGTTGCTCTGCAGCATGTTCTTCCGCCGGAGCTTTTCCGGTTAATTCTTTGTTTTGTTGTCCGTTGTTAAGGTATCTGATACCATACCCGTAACCAAAAATTCCATTGATGTTGTTTGCCATTGTTCCTTTTTCTCCTTTTTCGTTTTATCTTGTACTCTTATTAACGGCACATTTTCGAAAAACTTTAATGTTTCATACAAATAATTTACAAATCTTTACAATTACCACTTCAAACGCTGATATAGCTTAATTTTATCTCTTATAATAAACAGACAACAGTATTATATAATATTTCATTAAATTAAAGTATTATACTTTAGTTATACAAAATTTTTGTATATTTTTATTTTAAAAAGATACAAAAATTTTGCAAAAATTTTGCATCTCAAAATAGCGCAATCGCTTTATACATAAAGGTTTTAAGGCAACAGTAATTATTAAGAAATAATAAGATTATTTAAGAATTGTAAAAAGTTTATATAAAAAGTCTTTAAAAAATATATGTTTATGTCATACTAAAGTTGTAAGTACATAAATACATATCCAAAGAAGAAGAAAGAGTAAGGAGAAATTCTTATTTGCAAATAATAAATTTTACATATTATTTGCAAGCAAAAAACAAATCAATACATATCCAAAAGCATAAAGTAAGTTTAGCCAATTAAATTTGCTTTAAGTAAATGTGCTTATCCAATTAACAATTATGAAAGGAAGATTGTATGCCATTATCACTTGTTACAAACACTATGGCAATGAGGTGCCGTACATACCTTGACTCATCAACAAGCAGCCTTCAAACAGCAATGGACAGAATGGCAAGCGGGTACAGAATTAACACAGCAAAAGATGATGCAGCAGGGTACACAATTGCAGCATCTATGGGTACAAAACTAAGCTCTTATGATGTTGCTTCAAACAATACACAAATTGGTAACGACCTGTTATCAACACTTGAAGAAAACTTTGACTTAATCAATGACCACCTTGAACGTATCAGAGAATTGACAATGCAAGCTGCTAACGATACGTACAGTACAGAATCCAAGCAGGCTATTGAAGCTGAAATTCTTGCCCGTTACAATGAAATTACCCGTGTCGCAAATTCTTGCGAATATAACGGATTTTACCTTATGGACGGTTCTATACAAAATGAACTGGGTCTGCAAGCAGGTATTTACGGGGACGAATCCAGCCGTATTACAATGGATGCATTTCTATTTGAACAGGCAACTACAACAGCTTTAATCGGAAGAGATGATATAGACGTACTGGCGAATGAATGTGCCGGACTGTCAGCAACAGAAAGAGCGCATGATATGCTCTCTATTATAGATGCTGCAATTACAAACGTTGCAAACAGAGTAACTCAAATTGGTGCCATACAAAACAGGCTCGATTCTGCAATTTCAGCAATTGAAGTTGCATCAGAAAACCTGACTTCCTCTGTTTCTACAATCAGAGACGCGGATATTGCAACAGAATCAACAAACTATATTCAAGCACAAATTATGCAGCAGGCAGCCTCGACTCTACTTGTAACGGCTAACCAGGCGCCAAGTATTGCATTAGATTTACTATAGTTTTAATAAGGATAATCTTATGGATAAAATACAATCAACTTTAACTTTATTGTCATAGTTGTTGATATGGATATGTACTTTCTAAGCAAACAGCAATGTTTGCTTTTTTTTGCTATACAAAAATTAACTTGTTTAGCTGATATTATAGTGGCATAATCAAATTATGAACTACATTTTCTATTTTTTAATTGCAGCATCAATTATTTACGCAATTCTCACAGGAAACACCGAAGAACTTTCAAACGGAATGTTTGAAGGAGCCAATATTGCAGTCAAAATTGCTTTCTCTTTAATCGGAATAATGGCATTCTGGCTCGGGATAATGCGTGTTGCAGAAAAATCCGGAATGGTAAAGTCAGTTGCAAAGTTGTTATCACCTGTTATGAGAATACTATTCAAGGATATTCCTAAAGATAATCCTGCAAATGCAAATATTGCACTCAGTTTCACCGCAAATGCATTAGGTCTGACAAATGCTGCTACTCCAATAGGGCTAAAAGTAATGCAAGAACTTCAGGAAATTAATACGGAAAAACAATCCGCCTCAAATGCTATGTGTATGTTTTTGGGAATGAATACCGCCGGATTTCAAATAATACCGGCTACTGTTATTGCAGTACTTGCAGGCTGCGGCGCCAAAAATCCGACAGATATAATTTTACCGACCCTCATTGTTACAACAACAGCGTTTATAATAGCTATTATTACAGCGAAAATATTTGAACAAAACTGGACCAGACAATCCTCAGGAGGAAACGAAAATGCTGAATAAGATTTCAACACTTATCCTCCCGATTTTAATATTAACAATCTTAACCTGGGGCATACTAAAAAAACAGCCTGTTTATGAACAGTTTATTGACGGGGCAAAAGACGGTTTTACCGTATCAATAAAAATTATCCCCTATCTTGTTGCTATTATTTTTGCAATTACATTGTTCAGAACGTCCGGTCTGCTTGAATTTATTACAGCTCCAATTGCATCAATAACAGCAAATATAGGGCTTCCGCTTGATGTATTACCGGTTGTTTTAACCAGACCCCTATCAGGCTCCGCAGCCCTCGGCTTATTTTCTGACCTTGCATCACGGTTAAATCCTGATTCATATACCGTAAAGCTCGCAGCTATTATCATAGGAAGCTCTGAAACTACTTTCTACGTACTATCTGTATACTTTGGCTCCATTGGAATTACAAAATTCAGATATGCCCTCTTGACCGGTTTAATTGCTGATGCTGCAGGTATCATTACTGCAGTTGCAGTTGCCCGTTATTTTTTTAATTAATATCGCGGAGTATTATTTGCAAGATAAATCATAATTTGACGCATTGTTAAATCATTAATCGGTACCGATTGATAACCTAACGCTCTGATTTGCGAAATCTTTTCTTCTTGTTCATGTCTTAACATCTCAAGTTTAATTGTTGATAAACTCATAGTATAACCTCCATTTTCCTAACTATATAACCCTTACATATATATAAAGTAATTCATTACAAAAAAATTGCTTTTTTGTAACAAATTTTAATAATAATAGACAAGATATAATGTTTGTTTTTATAATTTAAATAAAGAATTAAAGGTGAAATGATGGAAAACGAAAACTATATAACTAAAACTATAAGCATTAAAGACATTGATACCCCGTGCCCGGACTTAAAGAATACAGATAAAACTTCTACCATTGCAGAATGGTTTATTAATTGGATAGAAAGTGCACTAAGCAGAAACAAAATTCACGACAAAGATATTTTACCCTCAAAATCAGACCTGGCGTATATGCTCGGAGTAAGTATAGGAACGGTACAAAATGCTATCCGTACTGTGGAAGACCGCGGCTATCTAACCTCCAAACAGAAAAAGGGAACATTCATTAATGCCGGGGGAAAATGTACAAGAAAACTCACTTCAAAACGTGATGCAGCAATAAATTATATTAAACGATATTTAAAAGATAATAATTTCAAGACCGGAGAGGTCCTGCCTTCAAGCAGAAAACTTGCCCAAATTACAGATATACCTTTAAATACAATAAGAAGCGCGCTGCAAGGTCTCGCAACAGAAAAAATCATAGAAAAAAATGGTAAACATGAATTTATACTAATAGATAATAACTTTTCACTAACAGATGCCGAATTTGAAACACTTGTTGAAAAAGTTAAAAAAGATATTGAAAACTATATCACATCAAATTGTAAAATATCGGATAAACTTCCGCCAAACAAAGAACTGGCAAAAATGTTCGATACAGGAATAAAGACTATAAACGATGCTGTTACATTGCTTGTAAACAGCGGGGTACTGGTAACCCTGCGCGGAAGATACGGAACAATAGTCTCAAAAATGCCCTCAGAAAACAATTTTGAACCGCCAAGGGAAACCTCTATATTTGCACCCGCAGCGCAAACTGCATATTATTACTATGAAAAAACAGTGCAGCGAATTAAGCGAATGATTACAGAGAATTACTATCCCGGTTCAAAGCTGCCTTCTATTATTGAGCTTTCCAAAATGTTAGACCTGAGTCCTAATACGGTGAGACGTGCAATTAAAGAACTCGCTAAAGAGGGGATTCTTGCTTCAACACCCGGACGATGGGGAGGAACATTTGTTATAAAAACACCCGCGGAACAAGAAAGCTCTTATCAGTGGATAGCTGTAAGCTCAGATTTTATATCTGATAGCAGTAAATAGTCTTACTTATTCAATGCTTGCTGCAAAGCCTTTTCCAATACTTCGATTTTTGATTCAAGAACTTTTATTTGAGAGGTAGACTCCGTACTTGTTATAGACTCTTTTTCAAGTTCGCGCTTATACATTTTGAGTGAAGAAGAAGACTTGTCGAGGTAAAAAGACATTACAAAAATACCTGTTGTCATTCCTGATGTAAACAACAAAATCAGTAAAGAAATTTGAGAAGATACAACTCCGCCGGAAGGCAATAATAAATATACACCCCAAATTTGAATCATTAATAATAGTATTAAAAACATTTTTCCCAATTTACTTTTCATTTTATTCCTTTCCGTCTAAAAAACGCAGCACTTTTGTAATTTTTTCATCGGCAGGTATTTCGACCTGCACTCTTTCATTATCAAATGGTTTTGTAAATTCAAGCTTATACGCCTGTAAAACCTGTTCCTGAGTTTTTATTTTCATTTTACCAAATCCATAGAGAGTATCATTATAAACCGGATGATTAATACTTGACAAATGCACCCTGATTTGATGTGTTCTTCCGGTTAAAAGTTTTAACTCAACAAATGTTGCGTCTTTAAAACGTTTTAATACCCGAACTTCCGTAATTGAAGGTTTCCCGTCTGCAGATATACACATTTTACAGGTTTCTGTAAAACCGCGCCCGATAGGTTTGTCAATAACTAAAAAATCCTCATTAATAACACCTTTAACAATTGATAAATATTTTCTTACAGCAGTTTTCGATTTTATTTGTTCAGCAAGAAATTCATGAGCAGGATTATTTTTAGCAATCATCAAAAGCCCAGAAGTATTTTTATCAAGTCTATGAACTATACCGCGCCTGAAATCACCGTTGACAGAAGAAAGATTTTCACCAAACCTGAACAGCAATCCGTTAACGAGCGTTCCGCAGCGTTCAACCGGAGTCGGATGGGTAAGTATACCTGAGGGCTTATTAATAACGACCATGTTGTCATCTTCATATACAATTTCGAACGGCACATCCTCAGGCTGTATATTAATATCAACCGCGCCGGTTTTTGTGTCATCAATTTCAATCAGGTCATTATATTTCAATTTTACGGACGGCTTTGGAATTTGACCGTTAACCATTACACCGCCGGATTTTATAAGCGCCTGAATTTTTGAACGTGAAAAACCTTCCAAAACAGAAACAATACCTGCATCTAACCTGTTATTTTCAAGTATTTCATCAACAATAACTTTAATCATTTCTTATAACATTTTTTAGTAATTACAAGAATAAGGATAGCAAAAACACCGATATTTATGAATATATCGGAAATATTGAACACCGGAAAGTTTACAAAGTTAAGTTTAAAAAAATCTCTGACAAAACCGTAATGTATTCTTTCATATAGATTACACGTAATTCCAGAACACAGAAGACTTGTCCAGAAAACAAAAACTGTGCCGACTCTGTGAATATTATTAATTGTCCAGTGCAAAATCCAGAACAGAGCAATTAGTGAGATTATAATAAGCAATGTTGTAGAGTGTTCCAAAATACTAAACGCAGCGCCTGTATTTTTCACATAAATCAGACTCATAATCGGATTTTCCAGAGAGCCGTGCTTATAAATATAGGAAACAATCACCGATGAGCAATAAAAATCAAGCCAGACAAAGAATGCAAGTGTTAACCATAAATAAAATAGTCTGCTTTTTTTTGACATTTTGCTCCTCAATCTCTTTACTTACTACTAATTTTCAGCAGCCGCAGGCTCCTTAACCGGACAAACAGTTGCACTTGTCGGAATATCAACGGTATCAGGCGAGTATGTTCCTTTTAGTGATTTATCTTTTTTATTTTTCTTTTTAACTTTATCCCCGGGCTCAGGTATATCAACCGCCGGTTTTACGTTTTCAGAAGAATCTTTAATGACATTTTGTTCAGCACTGCTGTTCGCTTCACCGTCAGAAACCTGTTTTTCTGTATCAGTGACGGGAACTGATTTTTCATCTTCCTGAGAAACTTCTTCTGATTTATCAGTACTATCGTTAACAGGAGCAGAAATATTGTTGTCCTTGTTTTCTTGATTTATATCCGTTTCGGATTTATCAAGTTTCTCATTTTGTTTTATCTCATGTCTATCCTGTTTTTTCTTTTCTGCTGACTCAAGCACAGCTTTAGTTTCTTCATCTTTTAACTGTTGCAAGCGCTGACTTACCGGCACAACATCAGCAGTATTAATAAATTTATTTTCAGGAATTACATTAACCCTTTTTATAACGTACGCAACACCTGTTACATTAATTTGCAAATCTTTATTTTCAAACTCCGGTCTTGTAAGTCCGAGAGATGCAACTATATATTCATTAACACCATCACCGTTAGCGGTAAAAAATCTTTCAAGTACGCCGTCATCGGGAAGTTTACGATAGTTTTCTTTAGATGCTTGCTGCGGATAGGTGACCTTTTCCTGATTAATTGACGCTATTGCAATAGTGTTTTTTGGCGCCTGATACTCAAGGGATGCTGTATAATTTTGATTAGCGCCAATTTGATAAGGAACCTTCAAAACAGGTGTGTAGTCACGGAGTTCGCCAAACGTAAGATACGTATCTTCCGTCAGAATAACATCAGAGACTATTCGCCATCCGTTTGTTGTTTTCTTTAAGAAGTATATATTATTTGCGACACTTTTTAAATGTCCGGTCAAATCATATTGCGATTCAATTTGGGCATTTGCAGTCTCAACAACTTCCGCAATTGCGTCTTTACCGTTAATTGTTATATTTTTTATCTTTTGCGCGTATTGAATATTACTGTATGATGCCCAGGTGTCTTCAACAAGTTTTGAATAAATATCAAGTCCGAAACCGTCAGAATTAATATAACTAAAATCAAAGTACTTGATAAAATCCTGATAGCTGTACTTATTAGCAGCCTGAATCTGGCTTTTTAAAATATTTTTAACAGCTTTTAATTCTGCTTTATCATTTGCGGCATATACACAATTGGTACTGCCCAGTAATAAAATTAAACCCAATAAAAATAAAAATCTCTTCATAAAAACATCATACACCAAAAAATAAAAAAGTGACAGTTGTTCTGTCACTTTTTTAATATTTCATCACTACAAATTATAGAGAAGTTCTGTAAATTTCTGCAACAGCCTCTTTTGTAGCCGCCGTAGGCGCAATTGCAAGTAAACCGTCTAATGATGGAGTAGTAAATGCAAGATTTACAAGATTATCCACATCAGAGTCAGAGAAACCTTCGGAGGAAAGTTTTTCCGATACACCTACCGAAGACAACCATTTATATACGCCGTCAGCCGCTTTTTGCGCGTCAGCGGCATTACCTGCAAGTCCCGATACAATCGGTTCAAGAATATATGCAAGAACCTCTGATTTTGCAGGATAAATATTTTTAACAACGGACGGTAACAGCATAGCAAGTCCAAGCCCGTGAGAAAGTTCAGGCTTAACAGCACTTAGCGGATGTTCAAGAGCGTGAGTATAATGCAACAGGCCGTTATCAAAGCAAACACCCGCCATCATAGCCGCATAAGTTAAATAATACCGACCTTCAATATTTTCAGGATTATCAATAACAACGGGAAGATATTTAGCTACAAGTGTAATAACTTCTCTTGCAAGAGTAACCGTATAAGGAGACGCCACCTTTGATGTAGCAGCCTCAACAACATGGTTAACCGCATCAATTGAAACGTATCTTGTTTGTTTGGGTGACAATTTTGTCATTAATGCCGGATCATCAATTGCGTACATCGGATAAATACAATCATACGCAATAGCTGGCTTATAATTTTTGTCAGGAATTGTAACAACGGCAAACCTGTTAGTTTCGGAACCTGTCCCGTGCGTCAAATTAATAGCAATAACAGGGGCAGCCTTTGATGGAACAAACTTGAATTCATACAAATCCTCACAGCTTTTGTCCGGATACTCTAAGAGTATGGCAACAGATTTGCCCGCATCGGTCGGAGAGCCGCCGCCTATAGAGATTACCGCTTTTGCGCCAAATTCTTTTGCTTCTTTTACGGCTTCATTAACAGAAATTGTTGTCGGATTAGGTGTTACCCTGTTGTAGTTAATATAACCTATGCCGTGCTTAATAAGCGCCTTTTCAACATAATCCCATGCACCTGTGGATTTATACGCATTTCTGCCGCTCATTACAATTACTTTATCATAGCCTTTTGCTTTAAGGTCTTCCGCTATAAAATCTATTCGCTGAATAGCACCCGCACCGAAAAACACTGATGTACGTGTTCTGATTTCCGAAATTTGATTAACATCAAAGTCCTTTTCCCACATAATAAACTCTCCTTTCATATACTAAAGATTTTTCATTCTGGATGGCGGCCAGAAAAGGAAAACAGCCTTACCTATAAACCTGTCCTGCGGCAAAAAGCCCCAAAAACGGCTATCCTGTGAATTTCCTCTGTTATCCCCCATCATAAAATACTGACCTTCTGGAACAACAAACGGACCGCAATACATTTTTTCATTACATTTTATATAATCATACTTGCTTTTAATATAAGGCTCGTCAAGCGGTTTATCATTAAGGTATACGACATGCGCCCCATCCGGAGCCTCTTTTATTTCGATTTTATCCCCGGGAGTTCCTATTACTCTTTTAATATAAGCAATATCCTTACAGAAAAACCCGCTCAGCCGTCTAAATACGCCGCCAAAAGAGTTATCCAGTTCAACAAACGGAGGATAAAAAATCATTATATCACCGCGTTCCGGCGTATCATAAAACCGTGTAAACCTTTCTACGAAAATTCTATCCCCCTCCAGCAAAGTAGGGTGCATAGAGCCTGAAGGTATCCAGCGGATTTCTCCGACAAAAAATCTTATGATAATTACAGCAACAATAACAAAAGCTATCGTTTCTATAGTATCAACCAGAAAGCTCTTTACTTGTTTATTGTCCTGCATAAACTCTCCTCTATCATTTTAATAAGCTGTTTTTTGTAGTTATTTTCAGGAAAACTGCTTATAATATTAATCAATTTTCCAATCTCATTATCTATTAAAATATTTGTTTTTTCAATTGCTGAATTTAAATTTCCCGTTTGCGAGTAATAAATATCCGGAGCGGTGAATACACCGTTATTTCTATCTCTTTCCGGAGTATTAATAAAGGCATCCAGGTCGTTTTTTATCTGAAAAGCCGTTCCGTAAAAAATACCTAAATCATACGCAATATCAGGAGAAATTTTTTCTGATAAAATCGCAACACTTTTTAAAATAGCCCCAAAAAGAGATGCAGTTTTCCCTGTTGATTTTTGAATGTATTTTTCCATACCTGTTATTTTTCCGCTGCTAAAATACTGGGTAATTTCAGCAGTGCACATTTTTTCAAAGGCAGAACAAAAAATACCAAAAATTTCATAATTTTTTGCAAATAGAATTTTTTGCAAACCGTAACCGGCAAGAAAATCACCGGCAAGAACCGCAAGTCTTTGGTCATATAAAGCATTTAAAGTTTTTACCCCGCGTCTCTCTGTTGATAAGTCAACAATATCATCATGAATAAGAGATGCGGTATGCAAAATTTCACCGCCGGCTATAACAGCAATTTGCTCCTTTGTAATTTTTTCACTAAAGTTTTTTAAAAGAAGCCACGCAAGTTTCGGTCTTATCCTCTTTGCATTAGTAAGCATAAGACTGTCTAAATTTTCTTTTAACCCGAGCTCTTGTAATTTATACGCTGTTAACTCGCTCTCCAATTCGGAAATAAACTTATTCATACAACAATAATAACATAAAACAAGCATTAAAAAATAAACCATACAGGTATTTTGACTTTTTCAAACCGGGAATTAAGTAATCTATATAGTGGATTTTTTCTGAAAAATATTAAAGAATTACGGGAAAACATCCGTATATTATAACGGGAAGGAACTAAAAACATGTTTTCATCAATGATTCAAAATTTATTATCCTCAGGCGGTCAGGCACAGGCAGCACAACGCTATGTCGAGCTTAACAGGTACGTAGATAATTTTAATAAACAGATTAAGGCGCAAAACACAACAGATATGCTGTCACAAAGTGCAGGCAATATTGACGGTGTAAAACAGTACGAAGGTCCGAGCTTTGATAACGTACTTAAAGCCAGTGCAAAAACTCCGTTTGGCTCTTTATTAACAGGCAAAGCGCTTAACGTTAATGCACAAAAAGTTGATGCACCCGAGCAAAATTATAATATAAGCGTAGATACAGCCAGCAAAAATCAAATTCTAAACCTTGTAACAAGTGTTTCAAAAAAACATGGAGTAGATGACAAATTAGTTAAAGCACTTATAAAACAAGAGTCCGGCTTCAACCCGAAAGCTAAATCACACGCAGGAGCAATGGGACTGATGCAATTAATGCCCTCGACCGCAAAAGGTTTAGGGGTTACAGATCCGATGAACCCTGTTCAGAATGTCGAAGGCGGTGTTAAATATCTTAAATCAATGCTTGACAGATATAACGGTAACATTATACTTGCACTTGCAGCATATAATGCAGGTCCGGGAGCCGTTGATAAATATTCGGGCGTTCCGCCGTATAAAGAAACCCAGAATTATGTAAAAAATATACTTTCTGATTACCTCTAATCATATATACCAACCAATATAAAATCCATCCCCTCTCCGCACGCCGCAAGTATTATAAACGTTAGCAGGGAGGGAAATTTCATACT
>CASELB010000167.1 GCA_949288685.1 uncultured bacterium | reverse complement strand
TTTTGTACTTTTAATTTAGCGAGGATTTTGATTTATGGATAGTAAAAGAAACGCGTTTTCACTTATGGAAATGATGGTCGTTATGCTAGTTGTTGCCATTGTTATGGCTCTTTCAGCACCAATGATTACCAAGAAAACAACAGGTTCAGGGGTTAATTCCTGTCTATGGACAGCATTAACAGGAGGGAATATAGGGTTTAATGCCAATACAGACAAAGTTTCTGTTGTTATTGGCGGAAATAACAGCGAAATTTCCGCATTTGCAAACGCAACGCCGAAACTTACATTAGCAACAAAAGAAACATTACCACAATTAGGTTTTATTGAAGACGATACGGTAGCCGGAATTATTCAATTAAAGAATAATAATTCAATTTTAATAGGTAATTATCCAAAATCTGGCGGTAGCAATAGTATAGCACTTGGAGGAAACACTAATATTAGTGCTGATGGAGGAATAGGCATCGGAACTGAAACTAGAGTATTAAAAAGAAGTGGCATAGCAATAGGACACTATTCAAACGCTGGCGGTGAAAATAGTATTACAATAGGACAATCTGCAAATGGAGGAACACAATCAGGCGCGTCAGGAACTAACGCAATTGCAATTGGAACAATCGTACGGGCAGACGGTACAAGCGGTATAGCCATCGGGAGTAAATCCATTGCGGCTGAAACAGATGCAATCGCAATTGGAAATTCTGCACAGGCATTACATAAAAAAAGTGTAGCAATAGGTGCAGGTGCTGTCAGCAATACTTCCAGCCAAATAATTTTAGGAAGCACTACTCACAAAGTGTATATTCCAAGTGAAGAATTATATATTGGCAATAAAAATATTGTAGAATGGCTTGAGGAGCATGAAGAAAAACTTGCAAATCACGAAGATAGAATTGCAAGACTTGAAGGAATGTACACAGGACTAAAAAACAAAGTAGATTTACATGATAATAAAATTAGTGAACTTAACAATAAAATTAACGAACTTAAAAAACTAATTAATGATAAATTTAATGAACTTAGTCGTAAAATTTATAATTGGTTTCAAATTTTAAAGATAGAATGCAGAGGTTGGTAAGAAAAAAAAGAAAGAAATTACCTAAATAGATTAGCCGTTGCTGTGAACGGTTATGTGCTTTTACAACCGCGGGGCTCCGCCCCGCATTTCTTTTGGATAACAATTCCCACGGGACCCTGAAACCGCCTCGCGATAAACGGATACGGCTCCGCCTTACATCCTCCGCTCGGCTTGTTCAGGGTGACATGGTTTATTCAGGGTGACATTCCAGCTATAAATTAGCTTTGGAATGTATTAAATATCTTTTCAACAGAATCGTCAATAACTTTCTTAACTGACTCCATCTCAGTTGAAATTGCTGCCTGCTCAGTATCGAGTTGTTCAAGTTTCAGTTCTAACTGTTGGTCTTCTTTCTGTATTGTAGAAGTCAATGCGTTGATATCGTTGATAGTCTTTTCATATACTTCTACGGCATGCCTGTACTCATTCATTGCATCTTCATAAGCCGCGTCATCAGTTACTATCTCATAATTCAGAGCGTATACATTTGAGTCATTATCAAATCTTACAGATGAAAATCTGCCGCTCTCATCAGTTTCAAGCAAAGCATTGCCGGTACTTGTAATTTTTGTCGGCACATAAGATGCATTATAATAATACAATGACGACTGGTTATCTATAGGAGATTCCGGCTGATACGCACTGTTATAACTATTCATTAAATCATCATACGTAGTATAATATGTTTGACCGTTCAAATCAAAAGTATAAATTCCGGAACCTGTATATGTATAACTTCCGTCAGGATTTAACGTAAAGTAATTTGAAATATTAGAACCAGTAATATCCTGTACTATTTGTGAAAGTTCTGCCGCCTGATCATCAGTAATATTTGCAAGCTCTGTCAACTTGCTGTTTCCGACATAGGTTGGGAAGCCTGTTTCAGCATAGTCACTGTAGGCATCACTCATTCCGCCTGCAACATTATCAAGTTCCTGAGTAAGCGCAAAGTGCCAGGTATCACCATCCTGATACCCTACAATATTATCATTTGACAAATCTGTATTTCCGATTGCCTCTTTAAATTTTTGCAGTTGTCCGGCAAGTGTTTCATCCTCAATATCTGCAACCGGACTATAATTAACTACAGTACCGTCAGCGTTTGTTACAGTATAAGAATTATCAGGATTAACCTGAACTGCAGCAGACTCATTTACGTATCCGCTGTAAGTATTAGCAACCTGAACTTGCGGGTCAGAAAGTGTTTTTTCCGAACCTTTAAAAATATCCCGTATATAATGGCTTGTAATAACATAATTATACGTATCGTCATAAGAAGAAGTTTGTGACCAGCTATCAATATAATAATCAGTATTTCCGTCAGAATATGAATATTGTTCAGTCGTGTAATCAGCGGTACTCGGAACTTCCGGCAGTTCCAAATCCAGCATTCTGTTAAATAATCCTGCTACTTCATTTGCAAGATTTGTTCTTGCCTGATTAATCTGCTGACCTTCATATTCACAATTAGATTTGCGAGCTGTTAACTGTATATAACGGGCTTGAGATGCTGCCATTCCCATAATATTAATCTCCTTATGATTGTTGATTGTGTTTATAATTTTATTAATTATTATATATTATTTGTCAACTTATTATAACGGTATAATCATCTGAACGTATAATAAATCCGTCAAAAATCATTTAAATACAGGAGATAAAATTAAAGCAACGGTTCTGTTACATCATAAAAATACGACAGGGAACCAATAAATGTTTTAAATGTGCCTGTAACCACATTACAATAAACTTTATCACTTGCAAGTTCTCCGATAATTGAATTAACATTCATAAATAGCGCAGGATAATCTAATTGTTTATCTCCCAGTAATTTATTATTATCTTTTGAAAAGAACACAGGAATAGTATTTGAGGAGAGCGTTTTTGCAAATTTACGCTGATATGCAAATATATTCTCAATAAACTGTTTTCTTTGTTTCTCTGTAACAAGTCTCTTTTTAAAAGTATTATTAACTTCAATATTATCAACCACAAAAACCGGAGATTTTTTATCTATTAAATACATTCTTGATTGTGCAACAGTTTCGCCCTTATCATTCTTTACCTCTGCGATATTAAACATCGTATGTAAAAGATAATGAGGCATAGAGTCTCCCTGTGTCCCGTCAATTGCCGTACAACACGAAGTGTAAGTGCCGTTAAATATTGAAGATTGCGGTCGTCTGTTCCATATAGAAATTTTTAATTTCTCACCGCCAGCCTCAAAACTTTCAGGAGGTATCCCCTCCAACCATGCCTGATAATTGCAGCCTGATTTCTCAAATGCTTCCTTTGTTTTCATATTCGCATAGCCGTATTTATTAAACGGGTCATTTATAAAATTCTTAAACTCGCCTTTAGATGCGGACTTTATAACTGTATTCAACGCCTCATTTGAAAATCTTGCAAGCTGATGCATATACCTCAAATCCCAATCCAGGTTTTCAGGTTTCAACATTTTTATTTCATCATCACTAAATCCGCACCGTTTAAATACATTATATTTTACTTGGTTTTCAATATTACTAAAATCGACATAAACCCCGTCACCTTTATTTGCAGGCGTTATTGCCGGCGCAAATACAAGAGGTTTAAGTGTAATTACAAACTCCGCCCGGTTTGTATTTATCAATCTGTAAAAATATACTTTATCTTTGGCTGGAATATTTACATCTTCCCCATTTTTATTTACTCTTTTTCCGTGTCTTATAACCGTTGCAAGAAGGCTCTCATCCTCCTGTGTCAGTCTTCTCAACGGAATAATAAATTCTTTTGCATTTTCAAAGCCTCTGTCAAAAATTTGAAGGACCGTTTCTTTATCAGTAAGAGCAACCATACTTACCAGCGAAACAAAATTATCCATAAAAAAGTCACTTAATTCCATCATCCGGTCATGTTTATTACAAGCAGCAGATTTTTCATTCTTACATATTACTCCCATCATCATGCCGGTATCACGCAGAACTTTATCGAAATGTTTTTTATCCTCAAACGGCAATCTTAGAAAATCCATTATAGAGACTTTATTGTCCATTTTAGCATTTATTATTGAAACAAAATCCGAGCCGTTAAGCAAAAAGTCCTGTGTATTAAGTTTTTTTCTCAACGGATGGTCATTATTTTCAGATGCATTCTTCAGATATTCAGCCAACCCGTTTTTAATATTACTGACAACATTTGCACCCTCTGCAGCACTGTACGGCTTAAGTTTATTTAAGTACCCGGGGAGTTGAAAGTCAGAAAATAATCTGCTGTTAACTATATTTTTTACTGCGTCTTTATTCTCGGGAGTAAGCGTCACGATTATTTTATCTACAACAGACGGCGAAAAACCTTTTAATTTCATATTAAAAATCTCATCCTTCAATTCGTATCCGGAATCAGTAATTATATGGCTGTTTAAACCGCCTAATGATGTATAATATTCCACAAATTTTCTATTCTCTTCATTAGTATTTTCTAATATTTTTATTACATTAGTATTCATTGAATCTTCAGGTGTAAATATTTTTGACAGGGAGCCCGTAATAACGCCAAAAGAAAGAATATTAAGAAATGCTTTGTAATTTGTCATATTAACAGCGCGGGACAACATTTGCATTCCGGGAACGGGAATTTTACCGTATTCTGCCCCTATACGCTTAATAATAAGCGGAATATCTATATTTTTATCATTTGCACACTGTTTTAAAAATACATCCACGCCGACAAACCGGCTTTTAAAAACAGGGCAGGCGCTATTTGTGATTTTATATGTATTAAAATTATTATTTACCGGCAGTATACGCATATATAATTAGTAGAAAACCCGACAAAATTTTTTTTGCCCTGTACCTGCATATTTTTACAATACTTAATCTATTGTAACTTTTAGCGGATTATGTCACAATTAGTTTGACAGGGGAGAAATGTATGAACTTTTTAATTGTTAAACAGATTAGTATATTGAGTTTTATTTTTGGCGCCGCGCTGGGGCTTATAACTCTTTTCCCTGTGCTTAACCTGATTGCATTTCTTTTTGCAATGTTTGTAATCGGCGGTGCAATGGTAGTCTTTCTTAAAAAATTCAATTTAATAGGATTAATAAACATCAGAGAAGGCGCTGTAGTTGGTGCTATTGCAGGCTTTGCATCCTTTATAGGCTTATGCGCTGTATACCTTCCGATAAGTTCTTTAATCGGACTCATTTTCCCGAAATACACAGGCGGATTTTTCTCTATGTTCTTTTCGTCATTCGGAGCTTTCGTAATAGGATTATTCTTAATATTCTTCTCTGCATTGATGAGCGCACTTTTAAATAGTTTTGCCGGTATTTTTGCAGTCTGGATGTATGAATTTGTTACAGGCGTAAAAAAAGGCGACAATGAAAATATTAACTTTGAAATAAAATAGATTTTACACAAATTAAGGAGCCGGTATATGGAATTTCAATCGAAAATTAAAACAATAGAATGGGTTGATAATTATTCAAAAATGGTAGATCAAACAAAGATTCCGTATGAATATTCTTTTATTAATATAACAAGCGGAGATGAAATGTTTACGGCAATAAGAACAATGATTGTCCGCGGAGCACCGGCGATAGGGATTGCAGGAGCACACGGGATTAACCTTTATGCTCAGGAACTGGCTAAGAAAAATCTTACAAGAGAAGATTTTGTATGTGAATTACTCCAAAAAGCCGATTATATGAAAACATCGCGCCCTACTGCTGTTAATCTGATGTGGGCGGTTGAAAAACAAAAGGAAATTATTAAAAACTCAAACTCGGATATCAACGGAATTATAGAAGAATTAGTTAAAAACAGTATAAAACTTGAAAATGAAGATATTGAAATAAATAAAAAAATCGGAGATTACGGGGCTCAAATTGTTCCTAAAGGCGGAACTATACTGACCCACTGCAACGCGGGCGCTCTTGCAACCGTAGGATACGGCACTGCTCTTGGAGTTGTACGTTCAGCGTACGCAAACGATAATACAATAAAAGTTTTTGCAGACGAAACCCGACCGAGACAACAAGGTGCAAGAATTACAACTTTTGAACTTGTGATGGATAACATTCCTGTTACACTTATAACTGATGGCATGTGCTCATATTTTATGAAAAAAGGAATGATTGATGTTGTTATTGTCGGCGCGGACAGAATTGCTGCAAATGGTGATACCGCAAATAAAATCGGCACTTATACCGTTGCAATAGCGGCAAAATATCATAATATTCCGTTTTATATTGCAGCACCGCTTTCTACAATTGATACGTCTATTAAATCCGGTGATGAAATTCCCATAGAAGAACGTTCAGCAGAAGAAGTTACACATATTAACGGTCAGCGTATATGTGCAGAAGGCGTGAACATTATCAACCCGGGATTTGATGTTACCCCGAACGAACTTATTACGGGAATAATTACAGAAAAAGGTATTATTAAACCGGACTACAAAAAGTCAATTGCAGAATTATTTTAGTTCTCTGCCGTCTCAAATTTTGCCAGAGTTCTGATTATTGCAACCATCATCCAGAATACAAACTGTAATTGCGGGCGGAAAAATATTGTGTCAACAAGCCCGTGAAGCAAAATTCCGGTAATTGAAGA
Source organism: uncultured bacterium (assembly GCA_949288685.1). Taxonomy (GTDB): domain Bacteria; phylum Cyanobacteriota; class Vampirovibrionia; order Gastranaerophilales; family Gastranaerophilaceae; genus CALUTH01. The sequence goes on along the minus strand of CASELB010000167.1, from coordinate 2,816 downwards.
TAATGCAGCAGTTAAAATAATAACTTTATTTATATTTTTAGAATTTAATATTGTTTTAACAGCACCTTTAATCAAAAATACAAGAAACGCAAGGAAGGCAATAAGTGCAAATATTCCGCTCTCAACTGCCGTTTCAAGATAAATATTATAAGCACTTAATGCGTCATAGCCTGTTTTCATATACAATCCGTATGTTTCACGAAAATTTTGATTACCAACACCGATACCTAAAAAAGGATTATCTTTAAACATTTGAACGGACGACTGATAAACATTAAACCTGAATGAGGTAGAACTATCACCCCTCATTGCAAATATACTAAGTATCCTTGCTTTAATAGATGATGAAAACAAAATACATACAACACCCAGAGTGCAAATACCGCCATAAAGTTTATAGAGTATTGGTTTAATCGCGCCCGGACTCCTAATCAAGAGAATGGAAGCAGGAACAAGCATCATAAAAGGATACGCCACAAATACCCCGCGGCAGCCACTCATAATCATTACAGCCGTAGATAATAACGAAAATAATATTCCGACAACAAATCTCACACGACTTTTACCTGCGGCAAGCAGTGCTGTTAGTCCGTAAACAACAGGAACAAGCGCAAGGGTATATCCCCCGAAAAGATTTGGATTGAGTGGTTTTAGTGTACCATAAACTCTTGTCATTACTTCTTCCGGATTTAAGTTTGATGTATCCTGCCATCCTGCAAGCGCACCTGCGTGCGAAGAGTTTTGCAACAGTCCGACAACGCTTTCGTAGCATACGCAAAACGCAAACAACCCAAAGATTTTATAAATATCCTGTTTATTATCTTTAAGGTAAATTACACAGGTGATGTAGTACCCGAGATAAATAAAAGTTTTAAAAACACCTTTAAGGCTCAACAAAAATAATGACGAACCTGCCACACTGATTATAACAAATGCAAGATATATAATAAGGCATAGTTCAAACTTTGTATACCTGAATTTCAATTCTTTTGATGTAATTATTTTTATCAAAGTAAGGAAAATCCCGGTAACAGCTACATAACCTATCGTATCTGAAGAGCAGCAAAGCGACAGGAGTATTACCGCACATATTGAAATAAAAATAAATTTATCAAGGAACTTTAATATCCTGCTTTTCTCTGCCAGAGGAGAAAAAATATTCTGACAAATTTCAAGAAGCGTATTTATAATCATATTTTCTAATTAAGCTCCGGGATTAGCTATAATTACATCAGACACCGTGCCGTTAAACTTATAAGAGCTTCCCTCAATAGTAACCGGCAATCCTGCTTTAAGTTTATTACCGCCGACAACAGCACCATCTTTTGTAATTTTTGCGTCGTCAGAAATTATTACAACCGCATCATAAAGGTTAGGATATGCGGGATCATCAATTACCTGTAACTCTTTACCGTTATAAACCGCGGTTCTGCGCGGCTGCAGAAGTACTCCTTTTACATCAAGCTCTGTATAAGGAACATTTCTTATTGTTATAAATGTTTTCTCACCTTGTTTTACAGGAAATTCGGGACCTGTATAAGATACTCCGCGGAGAAATACATGAAATTCAACTTCTGAAGAAGATACAATTTGTTTATCCGAGGTCTGACGGATTTGTTTAAATGTAATATAGCCTACAAGCAATGCTATCACAACCGTGAGCAGGATAATAATGTCAACAAGACTTATTTTCTTCACTATTTTTTTCAATTTTTCCATATAACTTCTCCATTTTTTTATTCAATATTAATTTTTGCCGGAATATTTTTAAGTATCGCATTAATACTTGTTGTTGCACATCCGAATTCTTTAACAACAATACCCGCAGCAATATTACCGATAACTGCCGCATAAACAGGCTCAGCACCGGCAGCAAGAGCAAGCGTATAAACGGCAGTCACCGTATCACCGGCACCGGTTACATCAAATACTTTTGATTTGTTAAATACCGGAATATGGTAATTTTCTTTCGGAGTAACAAGCATCATACCGTCACCGCCGCAGGTAATTAATACAAATTTTGCTTTGCTGTCTGATATTAAATACTTGCCGGCAGTAACAAAATCTTCTCTTGTTTCTATTTTTCTACCTACATATTTTTGAGTATCCGGCAAATTCGGGGTCATAGAGGTAATATTTTTGTAATTGTCTAAATCCTTCTGAGCATCAACAACTATAATTTTTTTATACTTGTTTGCAATTTTTATAGCCGCATTAATAACTTTTTGCGTAAGCGTACCAATATGATAATCCGAAAGGATTAGCGCATCATGTTCAGGAATAGCCGCTTCCAGATTTTTAATAATCTGTTTCTCAACTTTTTCCGGCAACGGTTCATCTGACTGTGTATCAATACGCACAATCTGCTGGGTAATCGAGTGGGAACAAGAGCCGGAAATTCTGGTTTTAGTAATAGTCCTGCGCCCTTTTGCCTCCACAAGATATTTACAGTTTATTCCTGCTATTTCAAAAGCGTTTTTAATATCGGATGCGTGGTAATCATCACCTACAACACCTATAACACTGACTTTACCGCCGTTTATCGACGCTGCATTGTTAGCAGCGTTAGACGCACCGCCTAGAATATACTTTGTATAAGAATGTCTCAAAATAAGAACCGGCGCTTCCCTTGAAATTCGCTCCGTATCGCCGTAAATCATTTCGTCCAGCGCTAAATCACCGACTACAAGCACTCTTTTTTCGCTAAGCGCTTTAATGTTTTCAATTAATGTCTCTCTAGAAATATCCATCATCATTGCCTAAAATATAAATATACTATATAATTATTTTATAATAAACAAATTATATGGGAAGTT
>CASELB010000166.1 GCA_949288685.1 uncultured bacterium | reverse complement strand
GCTTTTACTACGGTTCCGTCCTCTCTGGTATACTCATGTACGTATACAACATCACTCGATTTTGACAGTTCTGCGTTTGTCGGAAACCCTATTTTTCCGTACTGCTCTTCTATCGCTTTTTGATAATGTCGTCCTTCTTCATTATCCATCCCTATAATATCCTCATAACTGAATATTCGATTATCATTCATTACGTCATTGACGTATTCTCTTAAATTTTTCATCATCTTATTCTCCTTTCTTTTTAATTATTATTCACTTTTTATACGCCAGTAATATTCCACAAGATAACTTGCAGCATCAAACGGGTGTTCTAAATATTTAAGATTATGCTCATGTTTAATTCTTGTTATGGTAGGAACATCTACTATACGGCTGCCTTCCTTATATTTCAAATTGTATATATTATATAGCAGCCATCTGCACCTTTTATCAACAAACAGATGCTGTTCATTTCGTGCGTTACAAACACGCGCATTAAATGCAGAAATACGATTCAATATCGGTGGATTGTAATCACGAAGTCTAAATTTTACATTATAATAACCGTAATCGGTCAAAACATTCTTTATTATTGCATAATTTGTATACTCACTCTGGGTTGAACGATTATCCCCGGATGCATCACCGTTTATTATTATTTCACTTTTATGTGACGGATATCTGCGTATTAATTCTTCCATACACTGTTTTGTAGTAGTTTTTTCAAGTACCAGTTCATCAAAAAAGTATACATTTTTCTCATCCTTATGAGCCAAACACCAGCACATCGGATCCACATTAAAGTCACATGTAATATGCAGCGGCAAATCAGGATTATACTTTAACGATTTTATATTTGCCTTACTAAAGTTTTTCACAACAAGCCCGCTTGAATAATCACCAAACTCACCAAGAACATTTATTCGGTAATATTCTTTATCAAAACTTTCTTCCATAGATGAAATAAAATGCTCGGGCAAATATATATTGTTAGTAGTCGGAGCCTGTATTAAACGATAATTATGATGAGCTTTCTCCACAAAACGTTCATATATCCAGCCCTTGTCAGGCTGGGGATTAGTATGACCGAACAGCCTGTACCTGAAATCTATCCAATCTTTTTGTCTGTAAGTGTTTCTTAGCCTTCCAAGAAGCTGTTTAAAAGAGCTGTCACTTATCTGCGATGCCTCTTCTATCTCTGCCCAGTGCAAGTTCAGTGATTTGATTTTTTCAGGATTATCTAAACCACTAAACAATATTTCTGACCCGTTTTTAAATTTAATTATTTTATCCGATTTATTATAAGTATAATGAACATCAGGGATATAACCCAAAACATCAAGATGCTCAAAATATGAAACCAGAGTTGTTTTTCTTAATAGTTCATATTCTTTTGCTCCAACCAGTCCGCGGCTGCCGGGATACTTTCTTGCAAGAAGTATCCCTAACAGAGACCCGCACCACGTCTTCCCGCTGCCAAAACCACCTTGATATATTGCAACGTCAAGACTTTCATTATGCGGAATTTCTATAAATTCACGTTGTTTTTCCAATAAGTTATATTTCGTCATACATCTCCTATTATTGTATTTACACGCCCACAGTATCCGGTAAACTCCGGATACTGAAAAATTATAGGGCAATGTAAATTATTCTTAATTATGCTTAATTTCATTAATACTGCTACTTAGTTTTTTTTGATTTACAACTTCCGCTGCATCGATTGTCTAACTATTTTTACCCGGACATCCCAACCGCTGTCTTTATTGTCTCGCGTTAAACGGGTTCGCTGCCGCTTTCCCCCTGTCTTGAATTTGCTCCACGCACACAGGGTTTCGTCTTAAGGTCTTGCGTCTTAACCGGCTCAACCTGGTCGTTATCCGGGCTTGCTTTACTCACCTGTACGCAAATTCACTCTGCCCCCACCCGCAGAACCTTTGAAAGTTATCCACCGCAAGGTACATTACCTGCGCTTTAACTTTGCCGACGCCGGCAGATAGCAGGAGCGCACGGAACACGCGTGAAGAAAAGTTCCTGTCATATCCTACGCTATTGTGATATACGCACAGCCAATCATGTACCATTGACGGGATTAAAAACTCCGCACTGGTCTTTGCCCCAATCAGCCGCCAGAAAAAACGCGGTATTGTTGCACCATCCCAGCAGTAGTTTTTAGGAATAGTAAACTCGTACTTCTTAGTTTTAAGGTGGTCAAACAGCGTAACCTTAAGCGCGTGTTTATTCTCAAACGGGTATTGTGAAACAGCTTTCTTCTCCGCCTCACTCATTGACGGGAGCGCATAACGCATACCAACAGAAGGTTTATCATCAAAAAATATCGTAAGTTCTTTGTCTTTGTACCATTCTATCATCTCTTTTTTCTCCTTAGAGGCTTGACAAAGACTTGAATATGGTAAATAATGAACATGTAGGGGCAAGCCCTAAGAAAATACCACTTCCTTAGGACTTGACTTAGTACCCTATGCTTTTAGGAATTTAGAAAAAGCTCCAGGAGTTCCAGCTCCGGGGCTTTTTCTTTTAATGACTTGATTATGAAATCAAGTATTAGAAAAAAGCCTAAACTCATATTTTATCACCTCCTTTCTGCCGATTTCTTAGTAAAATGCGTGTGCAGAGGTGGTGATGGTACTACCCTAAGTATATATTACAACATTCAATGTCCGATGTCTAACCTTTAAAATCTCCAGCAAAACAGGAATACAAACCCTTTTCTATTCTCCAGACGGTATGGGAGTAGTATCATCTTTAACCTTCCCGTTAATCTGTACGTTAATCGTAAAAAACGTAAAGTGGTTGGTTATACCCTGTTTTTGCTTGTCTTCCTGCGGTTGTTTTTGCAGATTTGCGGTAAAATATGACTGGTCATTTTTAACAGTCTGCGCCGGAGTAACCTCATCAGCAAGTACACTTTGAGCGCAAAAAAGGGTTAATCCCAATATCAGTACTAATTTCCTCATCCTTCAACCTCCTCTGTCTCTGTTTTTCCTTCCTCCGCAGGCGCCGCAACAAGCTCAATCTCAAGCAGAGTATCCTCCGTAAGCTCAACACTTCCGGATTGCGTAATATACCCGTCTTTTGAAACAACCCAATCTAACGTTGTTCCGTACGGCACCGCTAACGTATTGACCGCAGCATTCCCGATTGTCACCGTTGCGTCCGCGGGTGTCGGATTTATGGTAAG
>CASELB010000165.1 GCA_949288685.1 uncultured bacterium | reverse complement strand
TGCGGGCTCTAAAGTCACAGTTATTTCGCTATTTAATCCACTGTGTCGCTTCGGCTTCCGTTTCCTTAGTAAACTTTGCGTTTACCGTCCGGCAACTTATTGTCACCTATCTCATATTATCTGCTCAATTTATTTTGTCAATACTTGAATGATAATATTTGTTTACAATTTTAAAATTTAGAGTTGCTTTCCGGTAACGGAGTTTACCGCCAGCCGGAAAACCTCCAAATTTAGTGCTTATTTTATATTTCGGTTTAGTGTAATAGTGGGCAATCCCACACACAGCGCGCTACACAGATTAGCTTTATACGCGCAATAAATATACTAGCATGCATAATTTTCATTGTCAACTACTTATTTAAAAATTTTTATTTCTTATAGCGCAACCTTAAAAATCCTGCCGTAATTGCCAGTAAAACACCGGCGCCTGCTATTTTAACAACAAGCGGAGTTTTTTCTTTTGTTTTATAGGAATATTTTTGAACATTATTTTGCACATCACGCTCCAGAACGTCCATGCGTTTTCTGGCATCCGAACTTCTGACACTATTCGTATGTAATTTTATATCCGGTCCGCTTACTACTCCGGGATTGACTATAACCGGTTTTATCACTTCCATACAATTAATTCCTTTTTAAAATAAATGCCCATACCTCAAAAGTTTTTGTATATTCCCTTTTGGCAAATACATATACCCGGGTTGAACCCGAAATTCAAATATATTTGTTTCAATAAATTTTTCCATTGCTGTATTGCTATCAGCATCAATATAACGAAATCCTAACTTATAAAAGAATTTCGGACTGGTATCCGCCTCCGACAATTGTACCATATACAAAATTACGCGTCCGCATGTCTCTTCATCAAGCATGCTTTTCTCAACAAGGGACTGCATTGCCTCTGTACCGGCACCATTTAATGGTACAGGCGCTTCAATATGAGATATCAAATAACACGCATTAAAGTATTTTTGTAACCTTTCATCTTCATCGACTACACCTGATAGGAAAAAATTTCCTTCCTGCGTCTTGTCCGGCAAAAAGTTCAGATACTGCCGCACGCTTTTCAGTATTGAAGTTCTGTTTTCTTCACCTTCATAGTAATATTCCTCAGGCAAGCCCTCCGGAGCAATTATGACATCTGAAGGTTTTATTTTCCTGTATTTAATTTTTGCTTTTTGTCTTTTCTTTTCCTGTACTATGCTTGCATATCCCGATATTTCTCTTGTTCCGAGAGTAGATATTTTCTGGGATGCAAACTCCTGATAAGGTGTTACAGGAATATTACCCGACACTAACATATACCTTTACCTACTATTTTAAAACTAACCTTATATATATAAAGTACAAATTAATAAAAAAATTGCCTCATTTAACACATTATCCTTAATATTTCTTTACAAATTAGCAAAAAAAAATTTTTTCCGTTTTATACTTAAAAAGAAGTGTTTATTTCAATCAGGAGGTTCCAATGAGACTACAGCCGATAGGCGTTAATAATAGCGCGCTTACAAACAGAATAAAAAATAAGCCGGTAAAAAGCCCGAAAATTAATGATAACAGCAACACCGGTATCGTTAATTTTAAAGGTCGCGAAGACCATGTTATTTTTTACGGGGCTGAATTCCCTGATTATAATAAAAAGGGCGGTGTCGCAAACGTAATGGGTTATTATGAAAAAATGCCGGGCATAGAAGCAACCATTGTCCAAACTTATTACAACGGACAAAAGAATTATAATAAAAAAGGCGAGTACACCGGACGAATAAAACCATGGCAATTTGACGGGAGCTGCAAATATCCGGGATTACAAAATCAATATTTTTACGTAAAATTTAACACGGATAAAAAAAACATAAAAAAAGAAACGACTGAAAATCTTGATGGGAATTTAAAAAGTAAAAATATCATTGTACTGAAGAAAATAGCTGAAAAATCCGTTGTATACGGCAAACAAGAAGAGCAAAACATATTTTTATTTAAAGCAATGAATGCTGTTCCTGTAAAAAATGAAGCCGGAGAAATAGTTGATTACAAATTGGAAGAACTACCCAAAGACAATGACACAGGAAAAGCAAGAAATCATTTCTTTGTATATTCCAAAGGAACAGCCGAGTTTAAAGAACCGTATGATGACGGTTCATACAATTCTGACAAAAGTGCAAACCCGGAAGCATTCAGCAGGTTTAAGCCCCAGGCTTATGCCGAGAACAACCGTGCATTTGTAGATTTAAAACAAGAACTGTGTGATGCTGTTATAACAACTGACGGCAGTAAATTTGAACCGGGTACGGTAGTTTGTTCCGATACCCAGACCGCGTATACTATTTCTTATATGAGGGATGAGGCTATAAAAGGAAATCCGGCGTTTTCTCCGGAAGATATTGCACCGGCTTACGTTATACACAACCTGAGAGCCGGATATACAGGAGAATGCGGGGGATTAGATTTTGCATTAAATCTGGGTTTAACTTCGGATGAAATTGATTTAATGAAAAAAGATCCTGAATATATAAAAGCAGAAGAAGAGGGTAATCTTGAAGCGTATTTCTCAAATTATATTCCTGAATTAAGAGACGGTTCAGGAGCTTTTAACCCGACACTTATTGCTTTTAAGCTCAGACAAAGCGGGTATATGACCGGTCTTAATACCGTATCTCCGGGATATGCTTGGGATATTGCATATAACACCTGCATTCCAACCTCTTTACAATACGATTGGCAGCAGCTTTATATCAATAAAAACGCTATCGGGATTATGAATCCTTTTGAAGACCCTAATTTCCACATCTTTAAAGGCGTTCTGGGAATGAACGGATATCTTGAAAGCGGGGTTAATGAATCAAAAGAAAAACTTGTCAAATTGGGCGGTGATTTTGCTAAGCTGGCAGATGAAATCCATCCGTTTGAAAAAGTTGATGAGTCCAAATTCCCTAAAAATAACGGGAATTACACTGTTACAGAAGAAGGGTACAACGATTATTTAAACAAGAAAAATATTAATAAAAAAGAATTTTTAAACAGATTAACCTCAAAATTTGATATTCTTATCAGTAAAGACAAGGATTTATATAACACAATTATTGCAGGCAGACCAAACTGGAATGTAAATTTAATCGGACGAATTGATGAAAACCTGCTTGCACCGGAAAATATAGGTAATTTAAAAGTATATGTTTCCTGGGGAAGATTAGATTCACAAAAATCGCTGGATATAGTAATGGATGCATTTGATATGTATTGTAATACTCATCCGGAAGATGCGCAAAACTGCATACTAGTACTCGGAGGTGAGGCGCCCGGAACAAAATATTCCGATAAAATTCTTGCACAGGCAAATAAAATGGCAGACAAGCACAAAGGACGATTTGCTTTTATGGAAGCATTTGCGCCCGGTAAAATACTTGCGAGCGTAGCAGAAATGGCACTTTTACCTTCAAGAGAAGCGCCTTGCGAACTAACAGATTTAGAGACCATGCAGTTTATGACTCTCTTAACCGCTACCAATGCACAGGGCATGGCAGACAAAAACTTTGACCCGGATATTGAAGGCGAAAAAGAAATTGCAACAAGTTTCAAAACAGAATCCGGATATTATATTCCGATAAAAAATATTGCGGAATATAAAAAACTGGGCATAGGCGAAAAATGGCAAGAAGAGTATGAACAATTAATTGCAAGTATAGAAGATGAAAGAGCCAACAGAGAGGCTTGTTCATTTGATGTTAACCCTAATGAAAATGAAACTCTTGTAAGTTATATAAATGCGAACCCGACACATAAAAAAGCGCTTGATGAATTACTTGATAAATACCGTTCTCTTATTCTTGCAGCGGGAGTGGCAGCATGTATTGAAAGAGGAACACATTTAACACTACAACAAAGAATGAAAATGGCAGAAAATGAAATCAACTTAAAAACAGGCTGGACAAACAATCAGTTATTAGCAAAGGCTGACGGCAAATCTTCAGCTGATTTATACAAAGATATTTTCAAAACAAAAGCTAATCCTGATACTTCCAGGTATTCAACGCCGTTTTTGAATAAATTAAGAGAACATTTAAATACTCTTAAAAATAAGCCGACCAATGTCGTTATTAATGAACATAAAAAAGGATTTTTAAGTAAATACGGTAAAGTCATAGCCTGGTCAGCAGCATCAGCCTTAGTTGCCGGCAGTGCAGTATATTATTTTGCAACAAAATCACAAAATAGTACACAACCGGGTATGCGTATAAGAAAACATCCTCATTCCAAACCGCATATAGACATTAAACATAAGACAAAATCGGTAAATATAAACGCATAAAAAAAAACGGCGATTGCCGTTTTTTTTTATTTTTAACCATCTTACCATTATTAACTTAGTATAATTGTGACTGTAACTGATTAATTTGTTCATTGATTTGTTTCAATTGAGCATCAATTTCAGAATTTTCAACTTTTATTCCATAAGCAGGAGGTAATGGAAATTCAGAGAATATTGATTGCGGATAAACTGCTCTATTAAACGTTGATGTCATATATACTGACGGTTGATTAGTATAAGACCAAACTCTTGAGATACAATTTTTACCGTTTTGTATTTTACCGGATTTCCAATTTTGAATTTTTTGCATACACGGTTCCGGTTTCTTTTCAAGTTTCAATGTACTTATTATTTTATCAACAGAACTGATATATGCCTCGTCATCAGCCGGTGTATTTGTTAAATATTTATTTATCAATACTCTGGCTTTTGCTTTATCAACATTTGTAGCCATTTTATCATCAAGGATTTTAGCAGCTCTTGTAAGGTCGGCAGCTCTTGCTTCTATTACCATATTAACTTTTGATGCTTGTTCTTGCGCAAGTGTTGCAATATCATTATAAGACTTCATAACCTCAGATGTTGTACCCGGATTTCTTCGCACTTCCTGCATTTTGGTTAATGCCTCATTTGAAATTTGTTCAAACATTTCAACCGCTCTCTTTTGTTTTTCAGGACTATTTGCCTGATACAGAGCTCTGTTTGCAGCTTTAGTTCTTGTAAGAATACGAAGTTGATATTTTTGTTCCGGAGTTGCAGCATTACCAAGTGCTCTTAATTCATTTATTTTGGCATCTAAATCCGCCATTTTAGCAGTATAACCGCTTGTACCAAACTTAGATGTTCTTATAGCGTAAGCATTTCTTGGCGCTACAGATTCAGATATTTTTATCATATCATCGAACGCTGCAATCGCTTCATCAGATAATCCGACATTAGAGTTTTTATATGCTCTGGCAGCATTTGAAAGTCGTTGCAACTCATTTACCGCTTGAGTATATTCCGCATTTGATTGTGCGCTGTATACTTTTTCATAAGCGGCTGCAATGTCGTCAGCATATTGTCTGTATTCTGTTCCTGCACCCGGAATATCTGTCTTAAGTTTATTCAAATTATTAGTATATTTCTTTTCATAATGCGAATAACCCCATTTTTTAGCAGTAAACTTATCAAAGCCGACTTTCATTTTATTATAATTTTGTGCAATTGCTTTAGTCATACCGCCGGCAGCATTAATATCCGATTTTGCTGCTTTTAATCCGAGTTTTACAGCTTGATCCGGGCGATACCATTTAGGTGCTTCTGCACCCAGTTTAGCAGCAGATGTTTTACCTATCGACTTCAATCCCACAACTGAAAGTATCGTTTGAAGAGAACCTGAACCTATATTTTGCCATGCTTTTTCAGCCGCTTCGTCTGTTTTGGCAGTTTGTGTTTGAACTATACCGGTGCCTAATGTTAAGGCTCCTGATGCTACTGCCGCTCCTGCAAGAACAACACCCGCTCCGGGTATTAAAAATGCTGCAGCCGCTAATGCACCGCCAACTACAAGTGTAGTTGCCGCCTTTTTAAGGCTTAAGTGTCCATTTTCATCAAAGAACATATCTGTAACAAGGTTTGTACACCCTTTTAAGAAATTTAAACATTTTTTCCAACCGCTAATCTCCCCGTCATTACGACCGTCTTCTGCAATATAACCTGTTTTTTCTGAATATGCCTCACGGCTTACCATTTGAGTAACGCCCGGTGAAGTTTCGACCTCCACAACATCAGCAAGTTGTGCTCTTGCAGCATAAAGCTCTTGCAGTTCTTTTTCCGCTTGTGCTTTTTGATTTTGTATAGTTTGAGGATTAGAAGGAGTTGCAGTTCCCGCTTGTTGCACAGAAGATTGTGTTCCTTGGTTACCGGTAAATGCAAACGGTGACGGCATTCCCAAATATGACATACCGGTATTACCGTTCATATACGGATTCGGCATAGAATTATAATTCAGCATACTTGAATAATCAGTAGGCGGCGGAATTAATCGATAATTATTTACTGAATCCGACATATTTCTCCTTTTTATCCTTATATAAATATAAAGTATTTTTTTTGAGGAAAAATTGACTATTTGTAACGTTTTGTTAAGCAAAATATTAAAGAAGCTACAGCACCCGTAAAAATAATTAACGAAACAAAAGCAGGAAATTTTATATTAAAAATAAAAACATTAGAATCTACTCTTATTAATTCTATAAGAAATCTAAGAGCAGAATACCCCGCAAGATAGATTAATGTTGTAATCCCTGAATACTTAGGCGCAAATTTATTCAACACAAAAAGTATAAGCCCGAAAAGTATAAAATCTCCAATACTCTCATATAAAAAAGCCGGATGAAAATAATCATATTCAGCAAACTGATACGGTCGCGCAAACGGAGGAATATAGAGTTTTAAAAATCCGTCATAAGGAACCCCGAATGCCTCATTATTAAAAAAATTACCCCACCTGCCTACAGCCTGTCCGAGCGCAAGTCCCGGAACTGCATAATCACAAAGGGATATCAAATTTAATTTATGTTTTTTTGCATAAAAAATCAGTGTTATAAATCCTGCAAGCAGAGCGCCGTGTATAGATATACCACCGGCACGGATATTAAACACATTTAATGGTGAAAAAACAAATTCTTTAAAATTAACAAGGCAATACCACGCCCTTGCACCGAAAATTCCTGATATTATCATAAAAGGAGAGAGGTCAACAAAGGTACCTTTCGGGAACTTTCCGGATTTATCGGCAATATAACCGGAAGCCATTACACCGCACAGGATTGCAAAAGCTATTATTACACCGTAAGTATAAATTTCAAACCCGTTAATCTGAAATAAAACCCGACCGGGAGAGCTTAAAACAAGCCCGTTTTCAAACATATTTACCCTTCTTTCGTCGGATTTTCTTCAACAGACTCCTTTACTTCTTCAGGAATCTGTTTTTTTAAATCTGCAAGTTTTGTTTTTACTGAATGTAACTGTGTTAAAGCGGATTCCCTGGAGTCAGGCGAAATATCAGAGAATGTTAAATATTTTTCCAAAGATGCAATGCCTGATTCATACAATTTTGCAGCTTTTTGTTTATCCTCCAATGAAATTTCTTTAGGTGCCAAAATATTAGTAGTAGAGGCTTCCGTTATAATCTCATCAGCATCCTCTTCATCATCTTCTGTTTTTCCTGAAAGAATATCCTCTGCATAATTATATTGTGCAACTGCCAGAGAGTAATAGACATCAGGCTGTTCAGGCTTTATAGCTGCTGCGTTTTCAAGAACTTCCGCTGCCTCATCATATTTTTCTGCATTAATATATGCAACACCAAGGTTATAATTTGTTTCAAAAATAGTAGGATCAATATCAAGGCTCGCTTCCAATCTGCCGATTGCAGAATTGTAATCACCTTTTTCCATATATTCTGCTGCTTTGTTATTTAATTCTTGAACCGCAAAATTATTTATACAGGCTGTGGACATAATAGCCGCAAACAAAATTGTTACTATCAACAGTGCATTTTTCATTATTAACAATCCTCAAATCAAACTTTTTGTTTATTTTAATACAAGCATTTTTTTTTGGCAAGAGTTTAAGATTTCGTATCTAAGCCAATAAATACAACGCTTTTAACCTATTTATACGCTGTATTGCCTGTTCAATCGCGATATAAAGTATTTTATCACTTCTTGAGGTTTCTAATAATAAATTAATCAGGTCAAATGTAAATTTATCACTTTCTCTGAATAACAATATATCAACCCCGGCTTTTAGAGCTCTCAATGAGGCTTCATAAGGAGAAAGCCCTTCAAGTCCGCCCATGTTCATATCATCAGAAATTATTACACCGTTAAATCCAAGTTTTTCTCTTAAATATTTAATTGCAGCCGGACTAACAGATGTTGGAATTCCGTATTCCCCAAAACACTTACAATCCAGATGAGCAATCATAATCATCGGAATACCGTAATTTATCAATTCTTTAAACGGCGCAATATGTATTTTCTCCATTGCTTCCAGAGACAAATCTACAACCGGAAGTGTTTTATGACTGTCTTTTGTTGTATCCCCGTGTCCAGGAAAGTGTTTAGCACAGGTTATAATTCTTTTCTCTTTATAAACATCTATCACAACTTTTGCCGCTTCTATTACCTCATCAGGATTATCACTGAATGCACGCTCGCCAATTACAGGATTTTGAGGATTAGTATTAACATCAACAACAGGCGCAAAATTAAGATTTATACCAAAATCTTTTAATTCTTCGGACATCTCAAGCGTTTGTTCCTTTAAATATTCAAGCCCCTTTTTATATGCCAAACCGGCAGAAAGTCTGCGCGGCGTAATATATTCCGTACGCTCAACTCTGCCGCCCTCCTGATCTATAGACAAAAACGGCGGCTTATGCGCTTTAAGTTTTATGTCAGAAATAACAGATTTAAATCCTCCGGCAGATTGAATATCTTTAGAAAAAAATATTACCCCGCCAAGCCCTTTTTCTAAAAGTTCGTCAAGATATTTTCCGGTTCCCGTAATAAATATTTGATAAAAATCTTCCTCTCTCATAAAATAATCATATATTTAATTGAGGTAAAAAATCAAATTTTGTTATAATAATTATAATAGTAACGTCAGATTTTGGGTG
>CASELB010000164.1 GCA_949288685.1 uncultured bacterium | reverse complement strand
CGTGAAACGGAGGTTACGTTTATGGCAATTACTGTCAGCGGAAAGAAAAAACAAGTAAGAAAAACATTCACCGAATTACTTTCTGACCTTAGAACAAGCAGTTCAGAAAAAGTTAGATATAACGCGGCAAGAGTTTTAGGAGAACTTGGTGACTTAAAAGCAGTTGAACCGTTAATCGATGTATTAAAGAATGACAAAAACGGTTCAGTCAGACTTTACGCAGCAAGAGCACTGGGAGAACTCGGCGACTCAAAGGCGACAAAATATCTTATTGAATCATTACGTGAGGACAGAAATGTTGACGTACGTGTACGTGCAGCAAGAGCATTGGGACGTCTGGGCGGCAAAATTGTTGTTGAACCGCTTGTTGAAGCTCTTAATGATGAAAACTCTCAAGTATGTATAACTGCAACAGACGCTTTAATTGAAATCGGCGATGTTGCAACAGATGCTTTAATGAAATCATTAGACCACGAAAAAGTAAATGTTCGCTGTGATGCAACAAGAGCACTTGGTGAAATCGGAAATAAAAAAGCAGTCGATAAGATTATTAAAATGTTATATGATGAATGGGTAAATGTTAGAATTTACGCTGTAACATCATTAGGCAAATTAAATGACACCAAGGCTGTACCGGCATTAATTGATGTTATGAAAAACAAAAATGAAAATGACCTGGTAAGAGCCGGTGCTGCAGCAGCATTAGGTGTTTTAAGAGACCAGCGTGCACTTCTTCCGTTAAGAGAACTCATTATGGAAGCAGAAGAGTTAGGCGAATTAGAAGATACTGCTCTTAAATCATTTAAGAAAATTATGGCGGCAAATTGGCAATCAATTCCGGGTGCTGCACCACAAAAGAAACCTGCAACTACAGGAATGACTTATTAATTTTATAGATTAAAAAATTACAGCCCTGAGAGTTTTCTCAGGGCTGTTTTATTATTGTATGCCCAGGGCAAAATAAAAACATGTCATCCTGAACTCGGTTCAGGGTCTAACTCAAGTCTTGCAAAAGATGCTAAAACATGTTCCGCATGACAGATAAAACAAAAATATATCAGATTAATTTTTATTAAGCCAATTTGACCTTTTCAGATGAATTTATTATCATTATAGTATGAGAATCAGGGTATACAATTTGGTTTCTGCTCTTAATTCTTTAAAAGAATACTACATAATGTATAAAAGTTCAGGCTGCTTACCTTCACTGGAAGAGTCCTGCATCAAGAGTTTCAGATATACTTTAGGGATGTCCTGTAAAACAATGAAGAAACTTCTTGAACGTTTTTATAATATTTCTGCAGAAGAACTTACTATAGATAAAACATTTATTACTTTGCAAGACTACAATCTTGTACCGGATTACAAAAGATGGATAAACTACTGCAATATATGCGATGAGAAGGGATATAATCCGGCTAAATCTAAAGAACTATTACCAATTATCCCGAAATTTATACAGGATATGGAGCTGTTAATCAGAAACATTGATAATGTCCGTTGATAAAATACCTTAAACAAAACCGGCGAATTGCCGGTTTTTGTTTTTTAGTAATTAAATAACCAGTTCAAGTAATCGGGCTGAGGCCATTCAACTTTTGAGAAGTCAAATATTTGCCCGGGCTGGATTTTTGACGGGTCATCAATACCTAATTGTTTTGCAATATCATCACCAAAGTCTTTTATATACTCATTAATTGCTTCTTTTTTGCGCGCATAATCCCAGTCAGTCTTTTTACCTAATGCTTCAATAATTGACGGGTCATCAAATATTTTATCCATTATGATATTGTAGAACCTGTCACCCGATTCAATTAAGTGGTAATCCCCTCTAACTTCCTCCGGCAGACGATTCATTGTATCTTTTATTATGTCAACCTGGTCGGCTGTAGGGTTTGCAGGAATTGACGGGATAAAGTTTGTATCAAAAGTTTCTTTATCCATTTCACCATAAGAACACGCATAGAGATAGAATTTATCCTCCGGCTTTATCTCTTCCCTATGTTCATTCAGAAATGCTACAGGTAAGTGAGGAATTGCATCATACGCACCCCCATCTTTATCCCAGCTGCGGGGAAGATTATTAAACGCTTTAAATTTGATTTCATCAGGAGTATTTAAACTAAAGTTCACTTCAGCACCAATCAACATTCTATAAACATCATGATACCCGTCGGATTTTCTAAACTCCGGCTTGAGTGCCATATTATAGATTTTTTCCCACTGTTCGGGTTGTAGATCAGTACCTTCCAGCCTGTTAATAATTCCGGCGTCATTAGTATCTATTATAGCATTCTGGAGGGTTTCATCATCCATAAGACACCCGTATGTCGCCGCAAACGCTGCTGCCTGACGGACTACAAGCGGTTTATCTTTATTACTTATTGTTTCTGTGAGTTTTGTAATAATCTCAGTCTTTCTCTCATCAGAAATTTCCGGTTCAGCTCTCATCTCACCGTCTTTGCCATAGTAAGCAATCTCCGAGTACAATTCGCGTAATCCGAGCAGTTCCTCCTGCAAGGCTTTCGCTTCCTCTTCGGTTTCTATATCGCCAATTCTTTGATCTCCCACATATGTAGACCCTAAATTCATATTCATATCAACATTTACATTGTATTTGCCGTCTTTCTGCTTCGTAATATAACTTACCAAACACCATGTGTCATCTTGCTTTAGCTCTATCACTTGCTCGCTTATCGAATCACGCTCTAGGGTGGCATTATAATACTCAATATCAGCTATCCTTGTACCATCCTGCCGGTATGTGTATTTACTTTCCCGGTCAAGTACTTCTTCTTCATTAT
>CASELB010000163.1 GCA_949288685.1 uncultured bacterium | reverse complement strand
TATTTAATTGAGGTAAAAAATCAAATTTTGTTATAATAATTATAATAGTAACGTCAGATTTTGGGTGAGTATATGAAGAAGTTTATTATATTATCATTAGTTGGAATAGTACTGGCATCAGTTTTTGCTGTTGATGCTCAGGCAGCAAGAAAAAGCAAAGCAAAATCCAAAATATCAAAAGAGTTTCTTGAACAAACAGAAAACGAAATTAACCGCCTGACAACAAAAATTTACGGCAGAGCACTGTTGTCTCCGCAGGATAATGAAAGCCTTATAACTATAAAAATTAAACTTGACACCCAGATGATAGAAGGCAGTGCGCCGGAACTTGCCCCGCTTTATTACAAGACAGGGAATATTCTTAAATTACGGGATATGGACAAAGACGCAATAGAATGCTATCAAACCGTTCTGGAGAATTTCCCAAACACTGCATTTGCGCCAAAAGCAAAAGCCGCACTCAAAGATATGGGTGTAGAAATAAAAGACACCGAGAATTTAGACGATGAAAATATATCTGACCAAATTCAATAGCCACAGGTATAACATCTTTATTCCCCGCCAGAGCAGCAATAAAATCGACTATTCAGAGGATATCGAACTCCCTAACCGGCTAGTAGTTATTTATTAAAAATAATCTTAAATTAGTAATATAACAAAGGGAGAGTTTAATGAAACTTAGAGTCAGCGATTATATGAGCCAGGGCTTTGCTGAATCAGATATAACAGTCTATCCGCAAAATGATATTATAGAAATAGCAAATATAATGTTTGATACCAACACCAAACTTGTAAAAGTTGCCCTCAGCCCCTGGAACAAAACTTGTATAGGTATACTGGATTTTAACAGTATTAAAGAATTTGCACGCGGCTAATTCAAAAACAAATTATATATGTAAATTTTTGTAAAAAATTCCTGCTAAAATAACAAAATAATATATTTAGAGGTTTTAAAATATCATCAAAAAGTTTAAACTCTAAGAAAGAGGATATTCAGTCAGGGTTTATACTTAAATTGTGAGGTTGTTTTTATATGGTAGACAATAGGTCAGCAGGATTTTTCGGCATCGGTGGCGCATTTAATTTTAAAAGCGGCGACATATCCGGTACTGCCGCAAAAACTAATGATGAAAAATACGGTCCGGGCACAGAATACGGCGTAATTAACCGCGGAGAGGGAGAAGAAGAACAACCGGTACAAGAAGAATTTACGGACAGAAGTGCACAACTCAGAGCAACATTAAACTCACTTGCTATGATGAATGTTGCAGCAGTAATCAATTCCAAAAGACCTAAAAAACAAGAACCCTTTAATTTTGATGACTTAGAGAGCGAAACGGAAGAAATTATAAAAGAAAACTCTAAACACGGCAAAGAAAATAATCAGGAAGAACAAAACGAAGAAAACTTACTTGGAGAAGACGAACAAAATATTGACTTATTTCCTGAAGATGAAGAGTTTGAGAACGAAGAAATTTAATTATATAAATTTTGTTAAAATAATTTTATTTTACTGTGTAAACTCTCAATGTTTATAATAAAATATCATCATGGAGGTTTCTCTTGATGAACAAAAAACTTTTAGCATTGACCCTTTTAACATGTTTATGTTTTTATAATACAACAATTCCGGCATTTCCAAAATTTTTAAAAGCGGATAACAGTGCAAATGAAAATGTCCTGTTACAAACAACCGGCGAAGAACAAAGCACCGCGCCCAAAATAATTTCAAAAAAAACGGAAAAGGAGTTAAAGACTGCAATAACAAAAGTTTATGGCGCGGAACAAACGGATGAAATCTATTCCCATATACTTGAACTTGCTGCCAGAGCAAGAGAAAACCGCTCCGAAGAACTTAAACAACAAGACTTAACCAGACCGGAAGACTGGTATAAAGATGAAATTATCTATATGTTTTATACCGATCGCTTTGGCGTAACGTCAGCCGATAAGCCAAACCAGTTTAAAGATACCGCAAAAATGCTTGATTACCTTGAAGATTTGGGAGTCACTACATTATATATCTTACCATTTGCCGAATCCCCGATGTCTGATGCAGGTTTTGATATAAACAACCCTGACAACGTTCGTGAAGATTTAGGCGGAATGAAACAGTTTGAAGAATTTGTAAAAGCTGCAAAAGCGAAAGGTTTTAAAATAAAAGCCGATCTTATTTACAACCACTTTTCCGATAAACACGAATGGTTCCAACAAGCACTTAAAGGCGATTTAGATAAAATTAATTATTTCGTTGTAAAAGAAGAAATGCCTAAATATCGCAAATATAACGATGAGAAAAAAGGTATAATAGTTGAGTACACGGAAGCAAACGGTAAAATTTCAAAACGCAGATTAATTTTTCCGGAAATAACGGAAAACCACTACAGAAAAGTTACTATACAAGGGAAAGACTATTATTTTTACCACACCTTTTATCCGTTCCAGCTTGATATAAACTGGATGAATCCGAATGTTTTATACTATTGCCTTGAAACCTTGAGCAACTGGGCAAATCGCGGAATTGATATTTTCAGAATGGACGCGGTTCCTTACTTTATAAAAGAAGATGGCACTGATGCGGAAAATAACCCGCTTACACATCAGATTTTAAAAATTTTAAGCATTTATATGCAAATAACTGCTCCGAGTTCTGTAATGATTGCAGAGGCGTGTCAGACACCGAAAGACATTCTTCCGTATTTCGGAACTGAACGCAAAACATCTGCTTTTGTCAATGATAAAGAACTGGATTTCAAACGCACAGACGAATTTCAAATAGCATACCATTTTCCGTATATGCCGGCTCTGTGGGCAACACTTGTAACAGAGGACAGCAAACACTTTGCGGAAGCAAACAAAAATACGCCGCAAATTCCGCAATCATGTACATGGGCTATATTTTTGAGACTTCATGATGAATTAACACTGGAAATGATATCACCTGAAACCCGCGAAATTATTTACAACTCTCTTGTAAGAAAAGGTGCAGGCTTTAGAGAAGGTCTTGGAGTCAGCGGAAGAATTGCAGACTTTTTAGACTATAATCCGGACAGGATATCAATGGCATTTTCTCTTTTGCTCTCACTTCCCGGAACACCTGTAATCTACTACGGAGATGAAGTAGGAGCAAAAAATGACCTGGAATTTGCACAAGAATTTGCACGTCAGCGCGAATATATCCAGAAAAAAAATAAAATAAGACTATTAAGCTATTTTGACAGCCGTGACATTCACAGAGGCACAATTCCGCAAAAACTCTTTTACGGTTCACTAAAAAACTGGTACAAAAATAACAGCCAGATATATAATAATGTCAAAGCCTTAATTGCTATAAGAAAACAATTCCCCGCAATCAGCAGAGGCAGTTTCACGCTGCTAAAAGCTAAAAACAAAGAGGCTTTTGCTTATATAAGAGGGGATAAAAGCAACAAAGTCCTTATTGTTAATAACCTTTCCAACAAGAAAATAATTGCCGAAATTGACTTACCTGTAACCACAGTTCTAAAAAAAGGCAGCAAATCCATTTTATTTAAAAACCTTATGAATAACCGTAAATACAGAGCTGATGTAAGTATAACAAACCGCAAACTATATATTCCGCTCCAGCCGTATGAATTTTTATGGCTAAGCGCAGAAAATGAAGTTTTGTAAAGATTTATTCTTTTTATAGCAACAATTATTTTTACGGGATTTAAGATAAATATAAAATTCCAGGAGAAAACTATGAACATAAAAAATCTTAAACAACCGATTAAAGCTATTGGTACACAAATCAAAAACATGCGTATAGAAAAACATCAGGCAGAAATTAATAAGTACGTAAATATAACACCGGGGCAAAGTGATGAAGCGTACAAGCAAATTATCACCGCGCAAGAAATGCTTGCAAACTATGCAAAAGCAAACAATGTTAAAATTAATATAGGTGATTGTGCAACTTCAAAAGGAAAACTTATTAATGTTGAAGTTACTACACCAAAACATATTACTCTGGGTGAAACTATTAGTGCAGATACTAATCGAGTACTTCAAGCCGAACGCAGTAATAAAAGGTTTTTAGAAAATAAAGACGGGCTTAACTACCTTTCAAACGGCAAATTTACTTGTGAAGACACATTTCTAAAAAACCTGTACAGAACCGTCTCAAATTTGACTATATGCATAAAAAAAATGTAAAATTTAATTATAACCCCGTTAATTACACAAAAAGCACCGGATAATCCGGTGTTTTTTTGTGGTATCATATTCTGGGCTGGAAGCTGTTAAGTTCTTACCACAGATGCTGAAACGGGTTCAGCATGACCGAAACAAAACATGTCACCCTGAACAAGCCGGGCAGAGGATGGTAAGGCGAAGTATATCCGTTTATTGCTAGGCGCGTTTCAGGGTCTATAACAAACCTTGACACATATTCCAAACCAAATTCGGAATACAGGGAGTAAAAATATTTTATATTTGGAGATTAAAGAATGTTTGCAAATTACCACGCTCACACCTATTTTAGTGATGATTGCTCAATGCCGATGGAAGATTGTATCAAAGCAGCAATAAAAGAGGGGCTGAATGAAATATGTTTTACCGAACATATTGATATCGGCGTTTATAGTATGCACGACTGTGACTGTGAAGCGTACCTTAAAGAATTTAACCGTATGAATAAATTATACGGGAATAAAATAAAACTTAAGTTTGGTATGGAATTTGGAATGCAATCCCACACAATCCCGCAGTACGAAAAAATCTTCCGCTCATACGACTTTGATTTTATCTTACTATCAATGCACCAGATTAATAATAAGGAATTCTGGTCGCAATCTTTCCAAAGCGGGAAGTCGCAAAAACAATATATAGAAGAATATTACGAAGAGCTGGACAGAATTGTATCAAATTACAATGATTACAGTGTTCTTGGGCACATGGACGTTATAAGACGATATGACAGAAACGGAGTTTATCCTTTTGAAAAGATAAAAGACAAAGTAGAACACATCCTAAAAAAAGTAATAAAAAATGATAAGGGAATAGAAGTTAATACGTCCTGTTACAGATATAATATCGGAGATTTAACCCCGTCAATTAATATAATAAAATTATATAAAGAACTCGGCGGGGAAATAATAACAATCGGCGCAGACTCGCACCACCCTGAACATGTAGCATACAAGATAAAAGACACGGAAGAGATTTTAAAAGATTTAGGGTTTAAATATTTTTGTACATTTGAGAAAATGTCACCTACATTCCATGAAATATAAAAGCACCTGGAATGATATGAGAAGATGT
The DNA here is from genome assembly GCA_949288685.1 of uncultured bacterium. Classification (GTDB taxonomy): domain Bacteria; phylum Cyanobacteriota; class Vampirovibrionia; order Gastranaerophilales; family Gastranaerophilaceae; genus CALUTH01. The sequence goes on along the minus strand of CASELB010000163.1, from coordinate 2,344 downwards.
CATCCTGAAAGCGTAGAAAATCGATTTATTTATTTTATACAATTTTCACACTGTTAAATATCTTACTAATACCCTGCTGGTAAGGTCCTGAAATAAGTTCAGGACGACAGTTTATATGTCACCCTGAAGGGGTAAATTTTTATTTCAGGGACTAATACAAGACTTGTTTGAGATTCCGAAACAAGTTCGGAATGACAGATTTTATTATCATACTTCCGCGCACGGTATACAAAAAGCGCGACCTCAGTTTCCTGAGGTCGCGCTTTAGATTTTTCAGACTTATTACTACTTTCCAAGTTTGTATTGGAAACCGCCCATAAATCCAATACCGGTTCTGCCACCGTTTCTGATAGTAAACTGAACATAACCTGCCAGTCTTTCTTTGAAACTCTTAATGACACCTAAACCGTATTCAACGTACGGGTGTTTCATTCTTACATCATCGAGAGTAACATTTCCGGCGCGTCCGTCAACACCGCCCATAATATTGAATACTAATTGAGCAGTACCATAGATGCTAAATGTTTTCTTATTCCAGATAACATTCACACCCGGAGCAATGTTGATACCGTTTAAGAATCCTGAATTCATACCGAGGCTTCCGCCGAATTGTGATCCGTAATTTTGATTACCGAAGATATTATAAGCAATCATTGCTGTAGGTTGGATTATAAAATCTTTTGGTAAGTGGAAGTTATATGCCGTTTTTGATGCAACACCGGCAAACCAGTTACCTGTTGTATCAGAACCTGAGCCATAACCAATATTACGAACGTTCATTTCGTTAGCATAGCCGCCGCCGTATGCTAATAAAGATGTAAAGAAGTCACCTTTATAAGCAGTAGCCATAGCACCGATTTGACCGCCGTTTTGATACATACTTACGAAATTATAGTTTTGGTGAGCACCATTGTATGCTACGTAAGCAGTAGGTATTAATTTCCATCCTTCTTTAAGTTCTACAACCGGGAAGTCAGCACCAAGGATTGCGCCGTATGCCTGGTTATCTACGTGAATGCCTTTTGTCATAGAAATGTTTTCTATGTTCCCGTAAGCCTTAAACCAGAGTCCGCCATCCTTCTTGCTATATTGGTACGGTCCAAAGAGCGGATTAGCAGCCGCATAACGGTTAGCAATTTCATCATCACTGTGATTTCCGAATTGACCGGAAACAATTGCAGCGTGGTCAAATAGCAAGTTATTAAATGCTAACTGGTTAGCGTATTGAGCAACCGTAGAAACTTGCGCTCTGTACATTTGCGGGTTAACAGACTGCAATGAACCTGTGATAGCACCCCCGCCGCCGCTTGTAGTAGTTACAAGGTATTTACCGAGTGCTGTGTTTGCTACAAACTGGCTGTCACCGATGTTTGCAACACCTGCACCCGTTGAATCAAGTATCAGGTTAGAACCGTCAATCTCGAATGTATAATCATCAGGTGAGTTAACAAAGTTAATACCTGTAATTAAAATTTCATTATCACCGTTGTTAGTATAAGTTCCTCCGACAACAACCTGATCCAGAGCGTTACCGCGCGGATCGTAATCAAAGCTCATATTAACATCAGAAGTTTGAGTAAGATTTCCTTCAACATTAATAGAGTTTACGCCGCCGTTCTGCATATTAATCGCCGGTGTTGAACCGCCGGTTGCAGAACTGCCGATTGTCATATCCTGAGTAACATTCATATTTGAATAGTTATTCAGAATACCGTCAGTTAAACCGAGATTTCCTATATTAGTATTGCTACCGTTAAGTGTAACGGTTGAATCCTTGCCGGAAATACTGATTTTAGAATCTGCAGCAGTTCCTGTAACATCACCGTTCACAGTAGCTGTTGAACCGTTTTGAACTACAAAGTAGTTATTAAAGTCAACATCTCCGCCAACAGTAAGGTTAGAGCCGTTATCAGCACCTACCATACCTTCTGTTGTAACATTACCGTTAACTGTCAGGTTTGATTTGTCGAGTGCTACGTTTTGGTTTGTTAAGACATCACCGTTTACTGTTAAATTAGCTTCGTTTAAAACGCTTAGCGATGTACCGTTTGTAGAGTTTTGTGCAATCAAGTCCCCGAGAACGGTAAGAGTTGACTTATCCACACCGACTGAACCGGTCATTGATGTCAGGTTACCGCCGGCAGAGAGACTTGAACCGTTAGTTACGCTAACATCACCGTTTGCAGTAACTTCACCACCCGCAGAAACTGTTGCGCCGTCTTTAACACCGACACCGCCTTCGCTTGCAAGCAAATATTCACCGGCATTTACAACTGTACCTTCACCGTCAGCAAGGAAGTCTTTTCCGTCAATAGCACCTGTAACATTAACAACAGAACCTTCG
>CASELB010000162.1 GCA_949288685.1 uncultured bacterium | reverse complement strand
TTCTTCAAGGTTCAGCGTAATACCGATGGTACCGAGTCCGTCGTCAAACTCTACAAGTTCATTTGACATAACATTCCGCAAACCGTAAACACGTGCAATTCCGTCACCGACTTCAAGTACACTGCCGATGTTGGAAATCTCTGTTCGGGTTTCATAATTTTTAATGTTCTCTTTTATTATAGAACTTATTTCATCTGGATTTATTACAGCCATAATTTCCCCTCTATCTTGTCGTTATTCTCTTACACAAATTATTTAACTTGGTACGTATACTGTCGTCCACAATTGTACCGTCTATATCAAATATCAAACCGCCTATTATAGAATTGTCTACATTCCATTTAATATCAGCGTTTTTAGAAAGTTTTTCAATAATTCTGTTTTTCAAATCCTGACGTTTAGCATCATCAATTTCAACAGCAGACGTAACTTTCATTCTTACGATATTTTCACATTTATTTAATTCTTTTTTATACTCTTCAAGTATGTCTTCTAAGAGTACAAGTCTTTTTCTCAGCGCAAGCACCATCAAAAAATTTTTTACAGTCGGCGGAAGAGACTGCCCGAAGACTTTTTCTATTATATCCTGTTTTTCTTCCACTGTAACAACAGGGTTTGCAAAAAGAGCCTTAAGATCACTTGAAGAATTAACTGTGTCAACCACGTCTGTAAGATTTTGCAGCACATCTTCACGGTTAAGTCCTTCATCCTGCGATAATTCAAACAGGGACTTAGCCCATCGGTTTGCAACCAATTCATTATTACTAATTTTTGCAGTATCCATCTACTGTCTTACCTCATCCAAAGCGTTTAAACTTTCATATATAAATTTATCATGCAATTCCGAATGCTCAGCAAGCTCTTGTTCTATATTTTGTTTTGCGACCTCAACAGCTGCAAGTGCTGTCTTTTTCATTAATTCTGCCTGCAAAAGACTCATTTTTGCATCAATACGTTTTTGAGTGGATGTAATAATTCCCCGGGTAATAACACGCGCATCCTCAAGCATTTTTCGTCCGAGAGCATTAGCACTCTTTTCTGCTATACCAAGAGCTTCATAGATTTCTTCATCAATATGAGACGCTACTTCGGCACTTTTCTCATACTCTTCTTCTCTCAGGCGTTTTTCATCTTCCGACTCTCTTATACTTGCAACAACTTTAAGTCTCGCCTCTTCAAGTTTGCCGGAAAAATCAAATTTTACAGAAATATAATAGAGCAAAGCAACCATTACAACAAAGTTAAAAACATTTGTTGACATCAACCAGTTCCAAATTTCCAGAAACTTATCCATTAGCCTGCTCCTCTGTACATGCACTCAAAATATTGTCAACAGCCTCATCATCAATAGAGCCGATTTGCTTTTCGTAGCCGAGGAACTTGGAAACAACTGCTGTTGCAAGTTCTCCGACATGTTCTTTCAATCTGGCTCTTGACTCTCTGTCTATATTCTGCAGCCTGAGCCTTACACCTGACATGTCCTTTGCGGAAATAGTATGTTCGTACTCAATCAAAGTATCTTTTTTAAGTTTATATTCATTAATAACTTTAGAAAATACTTCACGTGAAACATCTTTGGACTTTTGCTTACGTTCTAAAGTCCACGCCTCAAGTTTTGCCAGTTTATCTTTTGCTTCTTCCGCGTCTTTATAATTAGAATTTATATAACGCAAACGTCTGTGCACAACATCTGCCAGCGGCTCATACAGAATTGCATTGAGCATCAGCAAAAATATGACAAAACTAACTATACAAACTATTAATGTAGTATTAAACTCAAGCATCTTACACCTTATTTATTATGAGAAAATTAATAACAAAGCTATAAACAAAGCATAGATTGATGTTGCTTCCGCAAGACCTGCACCGATAATGAAGTTTTTAAATGCTTCACCCTTAATAGCCGGTTGTCTTGCAATTGCATCAAGAACACCTTTTGTTGCAATACCGATACCGATACCGCCGCCAAATACGCCTAATACAGCAAGCCCGGCACCTAATTTAGCTGCGTCTAAACCTTGTTGTACTACTTCTTCCATAATAATGTCTCCTTTCACAAATTATAAAATTAAACTTATTCTTCCTCTTCTTGTATTGCCATTGTTATATAAGTTGTTGACAATAAAGCAAATACCAAAGCCTGGATTAATGCAACAAACAACTCAAATAACATAAACGGCAGCGGAACAAAATACGCAAATAACGAAAGAAAAGTAACGACCATAATTTCACCGGCAAGAATATTGGCAAAAAGCCGCAGTGCAAGTGAAAAAGGTCTTACAAATAATTCCAACGTATCAATTAACGTAATCATTATTCCATTAATACTCCAGCCGTGGAAAAAGAATTTCATACCGTGCTTTTTAACACCGTAGTATATATAATATATAGATACAACGAGTGCCATTGCGGCTGTCATATTAATATCGTTATTAGGGGAGGCAAATTCGCCCTGTCTGAGATGTAAAAGTCTTAACGGTAATTGTCCTATCAAATTCGCCGTCAAAATAAAGAAAAATAGTGTCAAAATTAACGGAGAGTGTTTTCTCGCATATTTTGCCCCCATACTCTGGGTTGTAATATCTACAAAATAGTTAATAAATGACTCCCATACAAGCTGTAATTTTGACGGGAAAATTGACAATTTGCGCGTAGTCATAAGTGCCAGCAGCAATAATATTGCCATTGCAAACCACATTGTCAATATTGTGTCCATATTATAATGGAGCGTATGCCCTAAAAATACATGGCTTATTACCCAGTGTCCTTGTTCGCTCATCTCTTTTACCCTTCTGCTGTTACGATAGCACAATATTAAACAGATAGCAAGTCACATAAAAAGATGATTTTTTTTAATACTGTAAATGTGTTTTTTATTATGATATTATCAATTATGGAAGAGGTTATAACTATGCGAAAAGAAAACATCGAAGAAAGAGATGAAAAAGCACAAATAAAAACTTTTCAAAAAAGAACTGTAGCATTACAAATTTTCTTTGCAGCTGTAGTTATTATTTTTATTGTATACCTTTTCTGCATACAGGTGCTTGATGTACGCAAATACCGTATAAAAGCTGAAAGCCAGCGTAGAGGCAGTACCTTTTCACTACGCGGAGACATTTATGACAGGAACGGTATTAAACTTGCCGGAGATACTATTTATTACGATATATTTGCCCGCCCTGCCGATTATGTTCACGATGAAGAAGAACTTGCCAAAATACTTGCACCAATCTTAAAAATTTCACAATTTAACCTTACTGAAAAACTAAAACGCAATGAACCTTTAATATCACTAAAAAAAGGAGTTGACCGCCAAACATACTCACAGATAGCAAAGCTGCGACTAAGAGAAATACCTATGGACCCTAAAAATGTCCGGGTTTATCCGCAGGGTGCACTCGCTTCACACGTTCTCGGATATTACAACGCTGATGCAAATGTCTCGGCAGGTGTTGAGTACACAGCGGGGGAAAAACTTGAACATATAGAAAACAAAGTACATGTAGAGCGCACCCCCAGAGGCAAGATTATTTACGATTTAAATACAAACCCTGTAGAAGCATTAAAGCCCCAAAAAGGCGAAAATGTTACATTAACAATTGACACAGCAATCCAACACATTTGCGAAAAAGAATTGAATAAAGCAATTAAAAAACATAAGGCACTCAGAGGCGCTGTAATCGTAATGAATCCGAAAAACGGTGAAATTCTGGCATACGCAGTTTATCCGTTCTTTGACCCCAATAAATTTAAAGACGCGACTTTCCTCCAAACAAAGAACTGGACTCTAACAGATGTATTTCCGCCCGGCTCCACATTTAAGGCAATAACTGTTGCAAGCGCAATGGAAACCGGGAAAATAAATAAATATACAAAAATTAATGACACAGGTAAAATAAAAGTCGGCTGGTGGACAATTAAAAACTACGACTATAATAAACATCCGCGTCCGGGATTAATTGACCTGGTTTATTTATTTGAGCATTCAAGCAACGTAGGTTCAGTACTTGTCGCTCAAAAAATGACTTCAACAGAGTTTTATAACATGTTAAAAAAATTCGGATTTGGAGAAAAAACAGGGATTGATTTACCGGGAGAATCAGTAGGGTTATTAAAACCGCCAAACAAATGGGATTCTTCAGACCACGCGACCATGTCTTACGGCTACGGAACATCAGTAACCGCAATACAAATGGCGTCTGCAATGTCCGCACTGGCAAATAAAGGAGTTCGGGTAACCCCGCACGTTATAAAATATTCACCGGAAGAAGCCTCTCAAAAAATTAAGCAAACCCGTGTTATGAGTGAAGAAAACGCCAAAACAATAACGGAACTTTTAACAGAAAGTATTAACAGAGGCAACACGGTTCTAAAAGAAGGAAACTACAATATCGCAGCCAAAACCGGAACTTCAATCAAACCAAAAGAAAACGGTGCAGGATATACAAATAAGTTATACACTTCCGTATTCGGTTACCTGCCGGCAACCGACCCGCAAATTCTTATTTATGTTATAGTTGACTCGGCACAGGGATACGAAATATGGGGAAATACAGTTGCTGTTCCTATCTTCAGAGAAATAGCAAACCAGGTTACAAGAATGCTTAATTTGACACCCGACAAAAAGTAGTGATAAAATAGTTCAGAGACAGTTGGAGGATTGTTATGAAATTACGGAGTTTAATAGAACAAATACCATACAAAGAGCTGGTTAATGTTAATGACTACAGTTTAGATGTGGAAAATGTATCTTACAACTCCAAAACTACACGCCCAAACGATATATTTGTCTGCATTGTAGGCGAACACACAGACGGGCACGAGTTTTTTCAGGAAGCGGTAAACAACGGAGCAGTTGTTTGTATCGTTGAAAAAATCCTTAACTCTGATATTCCTCAAATAGTTGTGGAATCTACTCAAGAAATCCTTGCTGATTTAGCAATTATACTAAACGGTAATACGTCAAATTACTTAAACTTAATCGGAGTTACAGGAACAAACGGCAAAACAACTGTATCACACCTTTTACAAAAAATGATTGAAGACCAGAAAGGCAACTGTGCGCTTATCGGAACCCTCGGTTACAAGTATTCAACCGCTGATGATTACCACACGACAGGACATACAACCCCGCAGGCTCCGGAACTTCAATCAATTTTTGCGGATATAAAATACAATAAACAAATATCTAATGTTGTTATGGAAGTAAGTTCTCATGCACTTGCGCAACACCGCGTAAAAGGTTGTGACTTTAACGGAGCAATATTTACAAACCTTACTCAAGATCATTTAGACTTCCATATTACAATGAATAATTATTTCATGGCAAAAGCAAAACTTTTTGAAAACCTTGCAACCGGAGACTTTGCAGTAATCAATCTGGACGATGAATACGGTGAAAAATTAAAGAATATGATTTCTCCGTCTGTTTCAATATACACCTACGCTGTTAATACTGCAGCGGATATTATGGCAACAGATATTAAATACACATCAAAAGGCGTGTCTTTTAACTGTATTACTCCGAAAGACAACATTAAAGTTCACCTGAACATGAACGGCATTTTCAGCGTTTACAATACTCTTGCAGCAATTGCCGGTGCATACGCAATGGGATTGGACACAAAAAAAGCCATAAAATCAATTGAACCGTTAAAAGGTGTTGCGGGAAGATTTGAAATTGTACATCAAGAACCTATGGTGATAGTGGATTATGCACATACACCGGACGGATTAAAAAACATTTTAATATCTGCAAAAGGAATTAAATCACCTAAAGGCAAACTTATATGCGTATTTGGCTGCGGCGGAGACAGAGATGTTACAAAACGTCCGCAGATGGGAATGATTGCGGAAGAACTTGCAGACAAAGTTATCTTAACAAGCGATAATCCGAGAAGTGAAGATCCGCAGCAAATTTTATCAGATATACTTTCCGGCTTTAAATCTACAGAAAACGTAATTGTAGAGGCTGACAGGGAAGCTGCTATTAAAGCCGCTAAAAAACTGGCACGTAAAGATGATATAATCGTTCTTGCAGGAAAAGGACATGAAGATTATCAGATTTTGAAAGATAAAACAATACATTTTGACGACAGAGAAGAGGTAAAAAAAATATTTAAATAACCTCTGGGCAGTATCAAGAAAGCAGGCAATTAACTTGTATACAAAAACAAAACTACTAATTGACCAGCATATACACGGTGCTTTTGGTATAGATTTAAGCAGAGCAAATTCAGATGAAATCGTGTTTTTATCGGAAAATTTGTATAAGCGCGGAATTGGAGGCTACTTTCCGACGTTGGTTACTGACAGTGTAAATAATATAAAACGTCAGATTACAGAAATAAAAAAAGCCGCAAAATGCGATAAAAAAAACACCGCAAAAATTCTTGGTATACATATTGAAGGTATTTTTATAAATCCAGTAAAAAAAGGAATCCATAATCCGGCACATTTTCTATCGGCAACTGTTGAAAACTACAAACTGTTTGAAGACGAGTTTATTAAAATAGTAACCTTAGCACCTGAAATGGATGAAGGTTTAATATCCTATCTATGCCGGAAAGGTGTTAAAGTACAGGCAGGACACTGTATCGGCGGAGATTTGTGGGAAGTAAGCGCAGCAACACACCTTTTTAATGCAATGCAGGGGATTTCACACAGAAGCAGCAGTACTGCATTGTCAGCCCTTTTAAATGATAATATTTATACGGAATTAATCTGCGACGGTGTACATCTGAGTGATGATATTATTAAATTAACAACAAAACTTAAACCGCAGAACAAAATAATTCTCATAAGCGATGCCCTGCCAATTACAGACAGCGATATTAAAGAAACAACATTTGCAGATGAAAAAATCTTTTACAACGGTCAAACCGCTACATCAATTACAGGAACTATTGCGGGCAGCACAACTTTATTAGACAAAGTTATAAAACGATTAAACGAAATAAATCTGTTTAATCCTGAATATATCAATAATGTTTATAATTATCACAATATTGACCTTACAGGAGAAATTATCTGGGATAGAAATTTTGATATATTAGAAATAAATGGCGGCTAAATAATTAAAGAGGATTACCTATGAATAGCGATAAAATAAAAAAAGGGATAGCAAGAACACCGCACCGCGGACTTTTATATGCGGCAGGAGTCAGTAAAAAAAATATTGACCGCCCGTTTATCGGAATAGCAAGTTCTTTTTCTGATTTAGTTCCGGGACATGTCGGAATGAGAGATTTGGAAAGACAAATAGAAAAAGGTATACACACCGGAGGCGGTCAGGCTTTTGTATTTGGAGTTCCGGCAGTGTGTGACGGAATTGCTATGGGACACAGCGGTATGCAATACTCATTGCCGTCAAGGGATTTAATTGCTGATTGCGTAGAGACAGTTGCTGCAGCGCACCAGCTTGACGGACTTGTATTGCTTTCCAACTGCGATAAAATCACCCCTGGAATGCTTATTGCAGCCCTCAGGCTTAATATTCCCGCAATTATAGTAACCGCAGGACCAATGCTTGACGGAATTTGTAAGCACCAAAAACTTACTATGATAAAAGGTTCGTTTGAAGCGGTCGGGAAATACCGTGCAGGAATGATAAGCGAAGATGAATTACACGAAATGGAAGAAAATTCCTGCCCGTCAGCCGGAGCCTGTCAGGGGCTTTATACTGCAAATACTATGGCATGTTTAACAGAAGTTATCGGAATGAGCCTTCCGCAATGTGCTACGGCATCCGCCGTATCTGCTCTTAAACGGCGTATAGCTTTTGAAAGCGGTATGCAGATTGTTAATCTTGTTGAAAATAATATTAAACCATCTGATATTATTACAAGAGAGTCTTTACGAAACGCTATTATTTGCGACCTCGCAATGGGGGGTTCAACAAACTCTTTCCTACATATTCTCGCAATAGCAAACGCAGGCGGTATAGGCATTGATTTAAACGACTTTGAAGAATTAAGCGGCAAAATAAAACAAATAGTAAAACTTGACCCGTCAGCAGCTCCGACTATGACCGATTTACATAACGCAGGCGGTATAAATGCTATACTCAAAACGCTATACAAAAATATTCCGGAATTGACAAATACAACAGGTGTAAGCGGTTTTAGCATTGAAGAACTTACACAAAATGTCTGGACAGACACCAATTTAATCCATACGGTAAATAATCCGGTTACACAAAAACCCGGATTGGGTATTTTATACGGTAATATTGCAACCGGCGGATGTGTAACAAAGATTTCCGGGATAGATGAGAGTTGTTATGAATTTGAAGGAACCGCACGCCCGTTTGACAGTGAAGAAGCAGCAATGGAAGCTCTTGAAACAGATAAAATTAAAGCGGGAGATGTAATAGTAATACGCTATGAAGGTCCTAAAGGCGGTCCGGGCATGAGAGAAATGCTTGCGCCTACCTCTCTTCTTGTCGGGAAAGGACTTGGAACAACGGCAGCTTTAATCACGGATGGCAGATTTTCAGGCGGAACAAGAGGGATTTGTATAGGTCACATCTGTCCGGAAGCAGCAGAAGGCGGCGTAATTGCATTGATTGAAGACGGCGACAAAATACGCATTGATATAAACAAACGTACACTGGATTTACTTGTGGACGATGAAACAATTGAGGAAAGACGCAAAAGGCTGAAACCGTTTATTCCAAAGCACACAAGCGGATATCTTGC
>CASELB010000161.1 GCA_949288685.1 uncultured bacterium | reverse complement strand
TCGGCAACTGCATCAATACCTTTAAGAAGGGATTTTCTTGCCTCTTCTTGAAAAACTATACGTTTTGCCATTTTTATTTCTCCTTTTATCCTTTATTATTCAATAATAGCTAATGCATCTTTTACTGAAAGAATTTTATATTCTGCACCGTCAACTTTTACATCAGTACCTGAATATTTAGCGTACAAAATAACATCGCCGACTTTAACATCCATCGGTTCTCTTTCGCCGTTATCATTAACTTTTCCTGCGCCGACTGCAACAACTTCGCCTTTTTGCGGTTTTTCTTTTGCACTGTCAGGAATAAAAATACCGCCTGATGTTTGTTCTGTATCTTCAATAACTTTAATTACAATTCTGTCTGCTAATGGTTTAATTGCCATGTCAATATCCTCCTTTTTTTCCTATAATTTATTTATACATCCGAAAAGTAAAATAATTAATTTTCTTAATGAAAAATTAAGAATTTGAGGATGCAAAAAAAATTAACATGTGTGAGTAAAAGTTTTGCTGAAACTCATTCCAGCATTTTTTTTTGCAGGGTAAAATCTAATCTTAGCTGTGTAAAAGTCAGACCGTGTTAAGAATAAATAGCGTTCTCTGCACGTGTGTAAAAGATTGCTAATTTTTGCATGTTCATTTAATTTATATAAACCTTAACTTTTGTAAATATTAGAGTTCTAAAAAACGAAAAATTTTTTTGTTTAATATTTAATATTAATATTATGAAAATTAATCTTAATCTTCATTCTGCATATTATAACAAGCCGCAGATTAATATGAATAATAATTTCAAGGCAGAGAGCAGGTATAACTCTCAACCGTATGATACGGTTAGTTTTTCGGCAATGAAAAAATTTGATTTTAAAGGACTTAATCTGCTTGTTGTTGAAAAATTTAAAGCACCTATTGAAAAATTTAAAAACATTTCTGATTTTCAAAATTGGGCTAAAAGCGAAACGGATAATATTTTAAATAAAGATTACAAAGGGCGCAGGGAAGCTACAGGCGCTTTAAGACAAAAACAACTTAAAGAGTGGGCAGACTATATTTTGAACGAGAATGAAATTTATACAGCATCAACAGCGCTTTTTATTCTATCCTCCATTACAAGTGGACTCCTGCCGGAGAATGATAAAGTATTACCATCATTAAATAAAGGGGTTTTAGCAGATACAATTAATGATATTGAAAACAGATTGAATAGCACACCAAGGTTAAATATTAATTTTAATAAAGAATATGAAACCTTTTTAAAAGCATTTTATAACAATAAAGATGTTAACTCTTTTAAGACGCAAACCGGATGGGTTATTATTCCTTCTAAACAAAAAGATTCCGAAAACTTTGAGTCTAATGTGAAAAAGTTAAAAGCCATGTCACATAAAAACTGGTGTACAAAATCACTTAATGCTAGGCTATACCTGCTACAGGGGGATTTTCATGTTTATATGGTAAACGGAGAACCGAAAGTCGGAATCAGATTTAAGGAGGACGTTATTCAAGAAGTTCAAGGTGAGTGCAATAACGGTAAAATTCCTATTACTCACCTGGAGAATATTAAAGAGCATATAAATCTTGGGCAATATTCTTTGAGTCATGCTGCGCAGCACGAAGTTGACGTTGCAGAAAAAACACAAAAAATACTAAACGAAATAAAGGAAGAAATAGCAAAAAACGGAAAATACGATATTATAAAAATATTAGATTGTTTAGATTTTAGACCGGAGCAGGACCAGAACGGTAATATTACACTTTCACATTATATATTGCCTGAAGATTTTACACTTAAGGAGTTTGGTCTAAAGGAAAGCGATTTATTTAACAGAATTACTTGTATAAAAGGTGATGCGTATTTTTTTAAATCAGAAATGACAACTTTGGGTGCACTGAAAAATATTGGCGGCTCCCTTAATATTTGGAATTCTAATATTACATCTCTTGAAAATCTTAAATATATTGGTGCAGATGCAAATTTTGAAAATTCTAGAATCAAAACTCTTGGAAACCTTGAAAAAATAGGAGGTAATGCATATTTTTCTGAATCGCAAATAGAGGATTTAGGGCAGCTTGAATATATTGGCGGGACTGCATTTTTTGATGGCACAAAGTACATAACTAATCTTGGAAATCTTAAATATGTTGGCAAAGATTTATATTTGGACGATACAAATATAAGTGATTTGGGTAAGTTAGAATATATCGGCGGAGACGCTGTGTTTATAAATTCGCCAAAACTCAAATCTTTAAAAAATGTTAAAACAATTAACGGGAATGCTGATTTTGCCGATATAGATTTGGAAGATTTAGGAAACCTTACCAAAATAGGAGGTAACGCCTGCTTTGCCGCATCAAAAATTCAAACGCTTGCAAAACTTGAAGAAATTGGAGGCTATGCTATTTTTAACGGTTCTTTACAGCCGCTCCGTTTTTTTGAAAGTATTATAGATAATCTTATAGATTTTTCAATTGTATACGAAATGCTTTATGATGAAAAAGATGCTTCCTATTATAATTCACAAATAAAAAATATTGGAAATCTGAAAAGTATTGCAGGAATCCCTGTTATGACATATCTGCTTACATATTACCCGGATATGCTCCTGGAGCTAAAGTAAAACGTTATTCACCGGAGCCATGTTTCCAAAACAAAAGATAGAAACGATGTTATCGTATAATTTTATGACGGACAACAGAATTACTGCCCTGCGATGATATAAACAAAAGGTCATTATTTACATGCAGCCCGTACGGCTTGCTTACTCCGTCCAACAAAACAGACACATTACCGTCAGGTGTAACTTTCAAAACATTATTCGCATTGTAATTTGCAACATAAATATTTCCTACACTGTCACTTGCAAGGCTAATCGGTCCGTTAAGTTTCGGGCTTTTTATATAAACCAGCCTTCTTCCGTCAGGTGTAATCTTTAGTATCGTATTATCCGTAAATGTTGCAATATAAATATTTCCGGCATAGTCCGATGTTATTCCCGTCGGACTTACAATATTCTCATAAATGCCAACCGTTTTTGCAACATTGGACTGAGGATTAGCGGCAGGCGCCGGTGTATCTGTTTTTATTGTTAATTTTTCAACAAGCGCCTGAGCCGGTTTATAATACTCACTCACGGGCGGTATTATGTTAACATAAGCCTTTACATTGTTATAATCCCCGATTTTAGCACAAATTTGCGCAGCTTTAAAAACTGATTCATAATCGTTAGGATTTCTTAAAAGTATCTGCTTAAATACCGATAACGCCTCCGAATGCTGATTGGTATAATCAAGAATAGTTGCCAGATTATAATACGCGTCAATATAATCAGGATAAATCTTTACTGCCTCTCTAAAAGACTTTATTGCTTTATCATACAAACCGAGCTTGTAATAATCCACACCCTGATTATATTCAAGTTTTGCATCCAGCGGAACCGCGCCGTCTGCCGCATAACACGGCGGCAGAACCGCCAATCCCGTTAATAAAACAAATGTTAATAATATTTTTTTCAATTATATCTATCCTAATTTAGCCAACAAATCTTTATGTTTATCCGCAAACTCGTGACCGCGCGCAATAATTGCCGCCTTAAGAATTTCTTGCAGATTAATTGTTTCTTTTGCTTCAAAATCGTTAGACAAACGCAACGACCAGTTTGCATCACCTGATGTTCCCGGACGGTTATAAACATCATCTATCTGGAAGAAATCCGTAAAAAATATTTGCACATTTCTTGCTTTTGATGCAAAAATCTCAACCAGTTTCACAAACTTCAAGTAATTTGCGTCCGTTGTAAGTTTAACAATAATATCATCTTTGTTATCAGCCTCGGCAAACAAATCTTCAACAAGATTCTTTGCGTGCAAATAACCTTCATGAGTATTAATCATAGATTTTGCCCAGAAGGAAACCGGCAGGTTGTCGTGTGTTCCGACCATGTTCCACACATTTTCGCCAATGTTTTTGCATCTGTAAGGATGTTCGGGCTTTTCAGGAACAACAAACTGGGTCAATCTCATCCCCTGAAGTTGATATTTTTCCATAACCGCAACAACAGGATTGGTTAATGTGCCAAGATCCTCGCAAACAATAGCGTTTTTATCAAGTCCGCACTCTTTTGCAGCCGCAATAACGATTTTATCTACAAATCTGCCGTAAAGCCTGATTTGTTCATCATTTAATGATTTAACCCTTTTTTCTTTATCCGGTTCAAGTGTGTAGTCCAAATCATCAAGCGTAGCAACAGCAAATCTGGATAAGAACGGATGTTCGGGAGAGGAGAATAAACGTCCTGCACCGTCCCCACACTTAGGTGTTTTATCTGAGCGGTAAACCCACGGGTCAATAAGCCCTACAATATGGTCTATTCTTACACCGCCCGGATTTTCGGTAAACATTTTTTTATAAAGGCGTTTCATAAGTTCGCCGCCTTCCCCGAGATTGCCGTCTCTGTCAAAAAGTTTATCGGGATTCATTGCAGGAAAACCCCATGCCTGACCGTCTTTTGAGAAATAATCCGGCGGGCAGCCAAGAGAATAACCTTCTAAAAACAATGACTGATAAGCCCACGCATCACGGTCAGAGAATGCAACCTGACGGTCTGCAATCATTTTAATATTGTGCTTAAGTGCAAATTCTTTGGTTTTTAAAGATTGCTCTTCCAGCACAAACTGGCAGAATTTATAATAATCAATCTCATCGGAATACTTTTTAGAAATTTCTTCAATTCTGGTTTTATATCTTTTTGCTTCTTCATCACAAGACGGATTTAAAAGATTTTTATCGTCCTGATTTTTCCAGCCATACCAGTAATCACTGCCATTTTCAAGAGAAAGCGCTTCATAAAGAGCGTCTTTTGAAAGCCAGAAATCATTTTCTTTTTTAAATTTATCAAATTCTTTTGTAAATTTTGATGATTTTTTAAAATTAGCCCAGGCAATCTTCAAAGCATCGTTCTGCGCTTTAGAAATGTAAGAATATGCAGTTTTTGCCTTATCAGCATTCGGGTTATTATTAACAACTTTTTCAAACTCCGAAACCGGCAGAATATTATCCCATTCTTTTGTAGTTAATTGTTTTAAATCAATAAACAAAGGGTTGCCGGAAAATATCGTTCCGCAATAAGGAGACGCATCTGTAGATTTTGTTTTTCCGTTAGGACCAAGCTGGATAGCGTTAAAATAATTTTCCGCATAACTTATAAGTGCATGCCCGGCATCAGAGTTATAAGTTCCAAATCCGGTATCTTCGCCTTTAACGGATGGAAAACTACCGCCATGTATAATAAGTGCAAAATTATCTTTACCCAGAACTTTTAAAGCCTCTTTTACAAGTTTGCTGTCTGATTTAACCATAGTCCCGCTTGTCATAAAAACCCTCCTTCTCTCCTCCAAGTGTACCATCCTTATATTTTTTTTTCAACATAAAGAAGTTTTAAGTAAAAAAATATCCCGATTACAAAATCGGGATATTTTAAATTTAATCTGCTTAAAGTGCCTGCATCTCTACCGACGGCTCACGGACTTCCGGTATTTCGTTAACTTTAGGCAACTCCGGAGCTTCTTCCTTGGCAGACAACTCTGTAGCCGGTATTGTATCAAGTTCTAAATCTTTCTTTTGTTGATCAAGAATTTTCAACAAAATCGGGTCAGGCTGTTTTTTAAGCGCATGATAATCAGCCATAATTCTGGACACGAAATGCCTTGTTTCAGTAAACGGCGGAATTGCATTGTACTTTTTTACATTCCCCGGTCCTGCATTGTAAGCGGCAAGCGCCAGTTCCGTAGAACCAAACATATCATACATCATTTTGTAATAAGTTAACCCGCCTTTTATATTTTCATTCAGGTAATACGGATTAACCCCGAGTTTTTTTGCGGTAGACGGCATAAGCTGGTATACCCCTACAGCACCGTGACGACTCTTTAGCGAATGATTGTAATTAGATTCTTTTTTAGCAAGACTTAACGCCAGAGCCGGATCAACATTCATTTCAAGAGAATGTTTAATAATACTTTCTTTTACTGTATCAGCAGAGATTTCAGACGCAAAAACACAGTTAATACTGCAAATTGTAATAGCTGCTAATACAAGTGATAATTTTTT